>CAYWSC010000016.1:0-13870 GCA_964460695.1 Hadarchaeota archaeon (SeqCode) | reverse complement strand
TGGAGCATGTTTCCTCTAGGGCGGGGAACAGCTTCAGCCCCATCTCTTTGACTCTTGTCCTGGCATAACTCGCCATCTCGGCGTGCCGCTTGAAGCGATTCTCTATTCCTTCTTCTAGGATTTCGTCGACAGATGCCCTGAGGGCAAAGAGCAAGCTCTCGGATTGTGTGAAGGGTGTCTGCCCGCTGCTCTTCTTGTCGCTTGAGCGGTACCTTCTCAGGTCAGCGTAGTAGCTGCGAGGACCTGACTCGTCAATAACTCCCCAGGCCTTGTCGCTCACCGACACCATGGCAAGGCCGGGTGGGCAGGCGAAGGCCTTCTGCGACCCAGCGACGCAGATGTCGATCCCCCACCTGTCCGTGGGAATGTCGTCCCCACCCATAGACGAAACTGCGTCAACGATGAGTAGGGCGTCTCGCCCGGAGAGAAAGTCCCCTACCCGCGAAAGGTCCAATCTCACCCCTGTAGACGTCTCGTTCTGAACAATCACTACGGCTTTTACGTCGTCAGTATAGACCGACTCTATCTGCCTCAGCACCGGGACCTCGCCCCAGGGTAGCGAGATGTCTATGACTTCTCCGCCGTAGGTCTTGACGATCTGCCTGAAGCGGGCGCTGAACTTGCCGTAGACCGGGACTATCACCTTGTCGCCCGGCCTTATCCAGGAGGAAATAGCAGCATCCATTCCGAGGGTGGAGGATCCTGACAGGACGTACAGGTCGTTCTCCGTCTGAAAGACCCTCTTGAGATCTTCTCTTAGCTCGTAGAGAAACCTACCGAACTCCTCCGTCCTGTGAGGCTTCATCTGGGTCCTGAGAGCTTCCCGGACGCGCTCGGAGATCATGGTTGGACCCGGAATCATTAGAAGCTCGTCCATGCCAGATCTGGCAGGGGCTCCAAGACAGCCCTTTTAAATATTGACGCATACTGCTCAGTCCGATGAACTCTAGCAAGACCTTGTTGGCGATTCTCGGCTCCTATGTCATCTTCGCGATCCTCCAGTCACCCTCGTACTCCAAGATAGATCCCTCGATCGGTGCAGTCGACGTCGCGTACGTCATCTGTAGCTTCACCCTCATCCTTGGCCCAGCCGCATATTTTGGACTCAGGGTAGATGCTAGCAGAGTCAAGCTCGCCACGAGGACGTGGAGAAACCTGCCGGCAGGCATTGTTTCCTTTCTCTTGCCCGCCATCTTGGCGGCCTTCGTCGCATTTCTCCTCAATGCCGGTCTATCCATCCTGTTTGCAAAGTTTTGGATAGCGCCTACATCCCAGAGCTACATCCTCAAATTCACAATCCTGGACAAGATTGCTAACTCTGCTTCCGCTGGTATCTGGGAGGAGACCGTATTTCGCCTCTTTCTCTTATCCTCGACACTGGCCTTGACCGGGTCCGTGCTAGGCTCTGTCGCCCTCTCCAACACGGTCTTCACCCTGCTGCACGCGGTCCTCCAACAGCCCCCATACAACTTGCCAGCCCTGACCATAGTGTTTGTGATCGGCCTGGTATACAGCATGTGCTACCTTAGGTGGGGCCTTGAGTCAGCGATGGCCTGCCACGGCACGATGAACCTTCTCTCTATGACTCTTGGCGCGTCCCTAGGATAGACCCGTAGACAGAACCAGCAGGTCGAATAGCGCTGACCCACCTGCGTGGGCTATCCAACTCGGCAGGATGGACCTAGACCTTAGGTCGGCCCAGCCGAAGATCAGTCCTGCAACCAGGGAATATGGGACCTCCACCGGCGGCTTTCCGAGATGTAGCAGTGCATATGGAAGAGCCTGAAATACCACGGCGCCCCAGAAAGAACGTCTGGAGAGGGAGAAGAGTATGGCTCCCCTGAAGAAGAACTCGCCGCAGAACATCAATACCGCAATCATCGTCTCGTTGTACAGGAACCCCGAAAAGTCTACGGGCCCAGACGCCCACAAGGGGTAGTATCTCGTCATAGACGGAAAGGCAAGCCCAACGAACGACATGGCTATGGCACCGCACCCCAGCAACGCGACCATCTTGAAGGTCTCGCGGCGACGGCCGAGCGATATCCCGACCTCTGAGGGACGAACGTGGAAGCCGAGGAACAAAACGGCTAGAGGAAGTCCCAGGTACAAGGCGGCGTCCTCAAACACCTGAAGCCGGATCGATCCAACGTATATCAGCCTGTCGACCATGGGCACGAAGAAGGCCAGCGGTAGCACGATCTTCTCCCTCATCGGCCATCTCAGCGTGACCAGGAGGATAGAGCTGGCCAGCATCGAGGATAGAAGGACGAGGCTCTTGAGGTGGGGTCCTGGAAGATTCACCTTGGAGGCGAAGAAGAGGGAAAAGCAGACAAACAGCGAGGCTACGGCCACCTCGGTTGGCTTGCCCACAGAGGCCGCGATGACCTCGAGGAGATATGTGTTCCGTCTCTACCTCAGATCGGTTCCGCAAAACGGACAGAAGGACGCATCCTTAGGCAGCGAGCCGCCACACGCCGGGCAGACCTCGCGTACTATCCTGCTCATTCGGTAGAGCTGGGCGTAGAAGAATAGAAACGCGGAGACGGCTCCGGCCACAACGCCAAAGACGACCGACAGAAAGGCGATCGCCAGCACGCCGGCGATGCCAGGGTGAATCGCAGAAATCAAGTAGTAGGCGAGAAGGATGCCCGACATCGCGCCTACGAAAAGGCCGGCCACGATCGGGCGGCGGTAATACCTCCTCTCGATGTACCTCCTCATCAGCTCGCTAAAGCCCATCTCCCTGAACATTCGCAGGCCCCGCCGTGAGCCGGGGTCACTCCTCTTCGCCCGACTCCTCCTCTGATTCTTCTTCGAAGTTCTTAGCCAAAATATGTTTCGGCTCGACGTTCCTAAGCCGCGAGACGTCCTTGTAAACCTTGGCGAACCCCCTGCTCCTCGCCATGCCAAACTGTGATTCTATTCCGTCGATAACCGTCAGCTCAGGCTTGGAGTTGATGGTTGCGCACAGAAGCTTCGCCACGTCCCGGATCTTTGGCGTTGGCTCCCCCTCGTGGACTATCTCGAACCTTATCTCTTCACGCTCCAGCAACTCGTTGTAACGCCTGTCCGTTATCTGGATGTCCATCACACCACCTCAGCCCTCTGCAGAATTGACCTAACCATGCTCTTGTAACGCTCATCGACCCTGACCAACACGATGCCTCGCCCCGGTTGCCCATAGAGAACCGCAGAGTTCACCGGGGCCAAATCGATCACGACCAGCCCCAGAAGGTCCTCCTCGCCCAGAATCTTGACGGCGGAGTCCTCAGAACGGCTTATTAATCTTTTCAGAAGCGAATAGGCCTCCTCGGTTATCACGCCAGCAGGGTTCTCCGCGGTGTACAGAGAGTATCCTCGCAGCAGATCCGATGGGAAAGGCTCGCAAACGGATCTGTGCGTCTTCTCATCGTAGATCACGACGTGGGGCCTTATGCCTCTCTCTAGGAGCGATCGCGACACGACGTCCCCAACCGAGAATGCCTGCTCGGCCTTCGAAGAAAGCTCTACCGCCTCGTGGAGGGACACAACCGTGGAGAGGGGCCTAGAGAGCTGGTTCCTGAGCTCTGGGTCGTCGAACCGATACGCGATCTTCAATCCGTGCCCTCATGACACGCTCAGGGCATACCTGCCCTTGCTCTTTATGTTCAGCTTCCTCGCGACCTCCGATTTTTCCGGGTCAAGGACGACGAGGAGCCCGCTCCACCTGCTGGAGAAGGAGGTTCCCTTGCAGTTGGGGCATACCGATCCCTTCTCTATGATGTAGAAGCAGTTTCTACAGGCCCTTCCCCTCATTGCTCAGCCTCCTCCCTCTTGTCCTCTTCGATCCATTCAAGCTTTCCCAGGCCGGGCTGCCTCATCGTCAGGGCTATCTTTCCGCTGATGGTTGGGCCGCCCTTAATGCTGATGGCCACGATCCTGGCCCTTACCTCGTCTCCCTCCCTTAGGACGCGGTTGCTCTCCTTCCCGATGAACCTAGCGTTCTTCTTGTCGTGGATTATGAAGTCATCGGTTATCTGGGACACGTGGACCAGGCCGTCCAGTGGACCGAGCCTGACGAACGCACCGAAGTCGACTATCTCGACCACCTGGCCGAGCGCTATCTCCTGGAGCTCCGGCCTGTAGGTCAGGACCTCGAACTCCGTATCGTGATAGGTTGCTCCATCCCCAGGCGTTATGACGCCCGGTCCCACGGAGTTTACCTTCGTCACGCAGATGATTAGCCCCAGATCCTTATCGAGGACACCCTCGTAGTCTTCCCTGAGGAGTTTCTCCACGACCTGAGATCTGTCCTCCCCGAATCTGTCAGGAGGTATCCTTACGGTGTCCCTTAGGGTTACTAGCTTGTACAAACCTCGTCACCATCCATGAAACAACACAACGCAAACAGGAACAGGTTCACAAGAAGTCGAGGTGGGAGTAATCACGCACCCCGATTACCTGAATTCCCCTTGATTTTAATATGTTTTTTAACTCTGCGTCATTGGTGCACACTACACACGACGGATTCTGCTCGGCGAGCCTCACGATGGCCTCGTCAGCGCCCTCCGCCTCTACGTCTGCCTCCTCACACCTGGAACATAGCCTGAGCGCCAGCCTGGCTGCCGATCCAGCCCTTCCGCCGCCCCTTGCGATCTTGGCGAGCTCCTGCTTGACCAGTTTGGGTACGACGATTCTCCGCACTTCGGGAACGAGCCGCGATAGCTCGTCGAAGATGTCAAATCCAGAGCGATAGGCGCTCATAAAAAATTCGCATCAACGATTACCAGGCGGCTATCTGACCGTCCCATACCCAATCAACCTCCACCTGTACCCTATCCTCCTGCTGATCGCGGCCCTCGAGCCTGGATTCGTGCACACAGGAAGGTGTAGCTTCACAGTGGCCTTGTTCCCAGAAATCTGGGTTACCACGCCGGCCGTCCTGGCAGTCCCTACGTTGAGCATTAGAAGTTCGTTTGTCTTGATGGGCTCTACGTCCATCTCCTCCTCCGTTCCAACAACCTTCTCCATCAGCTCGACCTCTAGGTCCAGCCGGTCCCAGACCTCGGGAAGCTGACCCGGGTGGCCGGCGACGTGACCGACTAGGGCATCGGACTTCGTCAAGGACGGGTCCAAGAGGGTGCCTATTCCGACAAGCCCGCCTGGCCTCGCCTCTTCCACCTGTTGGCCGCCCCTCATTATGCTCGCAGCTTTCGTCTCGAGGGGCTGCCAGACCTGTCTCCCCTCGACCTGTCGCCTCAGACCGGGGCGGATCTCCAAATCGTCGCCCTTCCTTATTCTTCCCCGGGAGAGAGACCCACCGATCACGCCCCCCACGAGCTTGTCAGGGGGGATCCCTGGCTTGTTGACGTCGAAGGATCTGGCGATCATGAGGATCGGGGGCTTGTCAAAGGCCTTGACCGGGGGGTTAAACCTCTCGTACATCGCCTTTATGAGGACGTCGATGTTGGCCTTCTGCTGGGCCGAGACGGGTATCACGATCGGATCCTTGAGGGAGGATGTGGATAGGAAGTCTAGGATCTGGCGGTAGTTCTCCTTCGCGGTCTCAGCATCGACAAGGTCTATCTTGTTCTGCACCACGATCAGATCCTTCACGCCCAAGATCTCGAGGCCCCTGAGGTGCTCCTTTGTCTGTGGCTGCGGGCACGGCTCGTTTGCAGCCACCACCAGAATCGCGCCATCCATTATGGCTGCGCCCGAGAGCATCGTCGCCATCAGGGTCTCGTGGCCAGGCGAATCCACGAAGGACACTTTCTTGACAGGGATGGCCTCGGCGCCGCACGCCTTGCACGTTGGCTCGGTCGTGAAACACTGAGGCTCCTCGCAGTTAGGGCACTTTCTGATAGTCGTGTCAGCATATCCGAGTCTGATCGTTATGCCCTTCTTCAGCTCCTCTGAGTGCGTGTCTGTCCAGACGCCAGAAAGCGCTGCGGTCAAGGTCGTCTTTCCATGGTCTACGTGGCCCACCATCCCCACGTTCACGTGGGGCAGTTCCTCGTCCGAAGCCACCTGAGTTATGCGGAGCCCTCCTGCTCTTCCTTCTTAAGCAGTGTGTCGAGGGGGGTCTTTCCATAGCTGGAGACAACGGTGTTTATCTGCTCCAGCTCCTCCGATACGATCTCGCCGACAACGGTCTTCCTGCGTCGGACGCCGTCTTTCGACTTGGCGATACCCGGGCCCCCGCTTAGAAGGATGGAGGTTCTGCCCGCCTTATGAATCCCCTTCCTCATTGGAAAGCCCTGCTTGTCCGTTCCCCCCGTGATTCTTAGCTTGTATCCGGCTAGGCCAACCACAGAGCCATCGATCTCGTCACCAATCTTCTTGCCGACAAGGGGACTCATTCTTGATGGATCGAGCTCTGTCTGGTAGCTTCTCCCGGTTTTTGGATCGCTTATGACTATTTTCGGCAAGAAGAACCTCCATAGAACCCGGCTGCACCACTGAGAAGACTACAGACCCCAGAAGGGGTCTTCCTGACGCCTCAGGCCCAAGAATTCTTTAAATGTTTCTCTCTCTGAGTCGGTCAGCGTCTCCTCGAGTTTGGTCGATATGACCTTTGCATCGTCCTGCGGGATATCGACGTAGAGCTCGTCCCCCTCCTTCACATTTCTACCGATGACGGCACCGTCAATGGAGACCGCCACCTCCATCCCTTCGGAGGCCTTTTCTATGGTCTTGGATTCCGACTGTATCTCCCTGACCCTGCCGACCTTCGCCCCCTTCACGTTAACAAGATCCCGCCTCGGACGAAGCTCGCCTGATAGGACTCTTACTCCGCATATCGCAGGTTTGGACTGCCTGAATACGAAGCCCGGCATGATTTGGATCTTGCACGGAGTAACAATCCGTCTGCGTAGCAGCTCCAGCTGACGCTCCTCCCATTCTCTGCGCCACTTCTCATACTCGTCGAACATCTCAAAGATGACCTTGCTCTCGATCACCTTTATGCCCTTCTCCTCGCAGTATTCCTTGGCGTCCTGTGCTATGGGGACGTTGAAGGCAAAGATGACTCCTAGGAGCGGATCGTTTCTCCCCGTGATCTCAGCATCTATGGCATCCCTCTTTGACACCTCACCTACATCTGCTACCCTGACCTTGACCGACCTCATCTTGAGCTGTTCTACTATGGCCTCCAGTGTCCCCAGAGCATCGGCCTTGACGACGACGCCCACATCGTCTCTCCTCACCCTGATCCCGCTGACCTCTTGGAGGATGCTCCTATCGATCTCTTCCTCCCTTCCAGCTGGAACCACGAAGAGGGGTGAACCGGCGACCGCATCGTCGAGCCCCGGAGCCACGATCTTTACGCCGGCCGCGGCCGACACCTCATCGACCTGAACAAACCTTTCCCTAGGATCCCTCATCTCGTCCAGAGGCCTGGGCATGAGGAGGGCTCTGATCTTGGTGTGGATGATGCCCCGCCGACCGGAGAGAGCTATGTTGTCGTTCTTCCTTATGATCCCGTCGTAGACTATCGCATCGACCGTTATCCCCGCTCCCCGGGTCTCCTTGACCTCGAGCACCGTCGCCTTTCCCGGACCGCTCACCTCTATCTTCAGGTTTTCCTCTAGAAACCTCTGGGTTATCCCGGCGATGAACAACAAAAGCTCGGGTATGCCTTCTCCAGTCTTTGCCGAGATCGGCACTATGCATACTTCCCTCCTGAAGTCCCTCACCCGGTCGAATCTCTCCGACCTGTATCCTAGCTCATGGAGCCTGCCGATTATGGAGTAGGTCCGCTCGTCCAGCTCCGCCGCAACCCTTTCCGCTTGGTTCTTCAGCGACTCAGAGATGCTTGCATTCTCGGTGGGTCTCCAACCTGGAATCTTGTCGATCTTGTTCAGGGCCACGAGGAAGGGCGTCTTGTACATTCTCAGTATCTCTAGTGCCTCTTTGGTCTGGGCCATCACGCCCTCGTTGATATCTATCACAAGCACGGCAAAGTCGGCTATTGAGCCACCTCTGCGACGCAGGTTGGTGAAGGCCTCGTGTCCAGGTGTATCTATGAAGAGTAGACCTGGAATGGTGATCTTGAAACCCGTCCTCTCCAGAAGCGGGCCCCCCACCTTCTTCACAACCTCTACGGGGACATAGGACGCTCCGATCGCCTGGGTTATGGCACCGGCCTCTCTGGCCATAACCGTGGTTCCCCTGATCTTGTCTAGGAGGGCCGTCTTTCCGTGGTCAACATGCCCCAGAACCGAGATGACTGGCTGTCTAAGGGTCACCTTAATCCCTGCCATGCCGCTCCAGAGCTACTCCCGGTAGATGCTGGAGGTGGGAAGATCGTAGCTCAGTATCTCCTCAGGCTTGAAGAATAGTGCTATCTCCTTCTTCGCCGACTCTACGGAGTCCGACGCATGGACCAAGTTGTACACGACGGATGTCCTGTGTAGGGCCAAGTCGCCTCTTATCGTCCCCGGCTCCGCCTCGGCAGGGTCGGTCGCACCGATCATCTTTCGCACGACTGTCACAGCGGATCTTCCCTCTACGACTAGGACCACGCTTGGCGCACTGCTTATGTACTTGACGAGGGGCTCGAAGTAGGGCTTTCCCTCATGTTCGTAGTAGTGTCGTTGGGCGGTTTCCCTGTCGAGGCGTATCAGCTTCAGGCCAACGATCTTGAGCCCCTTGAACTCGAGCCTGCGGAGGATCTCGCCGACGAGGCCTCGTAACACTCCGTCCGGCTTTATCATGAGAAAGGTCCTTTCCACCCTGTCCAAGGAAAAGCATCTCCGAGGGTCAGCTCGAATCCTCGCCCTCACCACTCTCGGTGCCTGCTGCGGCCTTAGCCGGCGGCGCTGCTCCCCGCTCGTATCCCTCTGTCCACTTGAGCTTCCGCGCCTTTCGCCCCAAGACAAGCATGTTTCTCTCGCACTTCTTCGTGCAGAAGTACAGCCTCTGGTTATCGTTCCTGACGTACATCAACCCAGTGCCGGGTTCTATCGGCCTTCCGCAAAAGGAACAGACGAGGTTAAGGGGCAAGAACTAACTCCTCCCTACGGGGCTGATATCTCCCTGGCCTCCCTCTCGCTCTCGCGGAGCATCAGGATGTCGCCAAGCCTTACCGGGCCCTTGGTGTTCCTCCGTATGATGCGACCCTTGTCTCTCCCGGCTAGGATTCGGCAGCGAACCTGAAGCACCTCCCCGTAGACGCCGGTTCTTCCCCTGATCTCTATGACCTCTGCGGGGATTGCCTCAAGTTCCTCTTCCAAGGGACCACCTCACGGAGATTTCTCTACTCGGACTCCTCCGCCTGCTTCTTCTTCGACTGTCGAGGCTTGGACGCCTTCTTCCGCGCCTTCGGCTTCTTCTCCGCCTTCTCCTCTTCCTCTTTCTCTACCTTCTCCTCAGGCTCAGCTGGAGCTTCAGCTTTCTCCTCGGCCTCTTCCTTCTTCGCCTCCTTCTTTGGCTCCTCCTTCGGGAGTTCCTCGCCCTTAGCCAGGGCTTGAAGCTTCTCTATGATCTCCTTGAGCTTTGCCGCCGCCTTTCCGGGCTTGACCACGGCGACCGACGCGGTAGGGACTTCAAGGCCGGCCGATACGCCAAGCTCCTCTTTGCTTGGAACGAAGATGAAGGGTGTACCTTTCTCCTTGCAGAGGATGGGAAGATGTGCAATCACCTCCTCGGGCTGCACATCCTTGGCGAGATAGACCAGTTTAGCTTGACCGCGTTCAACCGTCTTGGTTACCTCGTTTGACCCTCGCTTGATCTTCCCGGTATCTCTGGCTAGCTCGAGCGCGTCGTACGCGTCCTCGGTCAGTTCCTTCGGAACCTCATACTCATCGAACAGACCCAAATGAACACCTCCCCTGGATCTCGACGCCCCTCGGTAGGATAAGCGCTAGGGATTGCTAGGGGTTGCTGGTCCCAGCTAGAACGGATGCTCTTAAATTGTTTCTTGGTAGTCAAATTTCAACGGGTGCCGCAAACCTTCCGGGCTCTATCCCCCTGTCAACGATCCACTCTCTCAACCAGCCCGTAACCACTACCCTGGCCTTTCTAAGTTCCTCGACATTCCTAGAGCCCGTAAGGAACATGGCGGATCGGATCTGCCTGCCGATCAAGTCTAGGTACTCATCCAGCTTCTCCCTACCGGCCTCCGCTGCCTTCAGAAGGGGAGAGGCCATTCCCCCGCAAACGGCCCCGAGGGATATGCACTTCGCTACTTCAAGTCCGCTCCTCACTCCTCCGCTTGCAATCACATTCATCTCCGTCTTCGAGCACACCTCTATGACGCTAGCCGCGGTTGGTATCCCCCAGCTGGCCATGGACTCTGCAAAGCGCCTGCCGCTCTCGCCTGCGGCCCTGTGGCTCTCGACCATTGGAAAGCTCGTACCCCCCAGTCCGGCTACGTCAACCCACCTTACACCGATCCTCTCGAGGCGTACGGCGGTTTCCATGGATATTCCGGCCCCGGTCTCCTTCACTATCACCGGGAAGGGGCTTTGCGAGACAAACTCCCGGATTTTCTCAAGGCCCTCGGAGAACTCAGGCTCGCCCCGGGGCTGCGAAACCTCGTGAAGAGCGTTGAGGTGGATGGCCACGGCATCGACCCCTATGCTCTCCATAGCCTCCAATATCTCCTCAAATTCGAAGGAGCGCAGCTGTGGAATGCCAATATTCCCCAGCAAGAGGGCGTCAGGAGCCACCTCCCGAACGTCAAAGGTGGGCGCAAGAGACCTGTCCTCTATCATCGCACGCATGCTTCCGAGGCCAAATCCGACGCCGTGTCTTTCTGCAGCCGCAGCCAGCTCCCGGTTTATCCTCCTAGCCCCCTCATACCCGCCGGTCATGGCGGATATGATCAGTGGAGATCGAAGCTTCTTGCCCAGAACCTCGACCGATGTGTCCACATCCTCCATGTCCAATTGAGGAAGCGATTGATGAATCAGCCTCACGCACTCGAGGCCTGTACTACCAGATTCGACTGCCTCCTCCAATGCTATGCGGACGTGCTCCTCCTTCCTTCTACGCGTCGAACTCCCCATCTTACCCCTCCCCGAAGCTAACACCTTCCATTGAGATCTGGGTTGGGAACGGCCTCCCCCCCTCTCTGGATATCTCGCGGCACACTGCTTCAACATCTCTTTGCCTGCAGAGAGCAACCATGCACCCCCCGCCTCCCGCGCCAGTCAGCTTGGCCCCTACAGCACCTGCCGACCTAGCCGCACAGACCAATCTATGCAACGCCAGGTTGTTCACCCCTAGAGCATCTAGGAGGCCATGGTTTATGTCCATCAACTCCCCCAGGCAGTCCAAATCGCCCGCGAGCAGACACCTCTCCGCCTCTTCGACGACTGCGGCAACCGCATCTAGAATGGTGTTTACGACCTTGAACTTCCTCTGCCTCCTCCTCCTAACCCTGTTCACCATTACGCCGGTGTTGCGGTCTATACCTGTGTGGCCTATTACCAACCTGAAGTCTACAGATGTCGACAGCCGTCTCACCTTCCCCTTCTCGTAGATCACCACGCCGCCGTGGGTGGAGACCGCATTATCAATGCCGCTAGGCGTCCCGTGAACCACCTTCTCGGCTTCAAAGGCGACGGATGAGATCTCCTCCGGGGATAGCTCGAGGCCGACGGCCTTGCTGCAGGCCGCAGCGGTAGCAACGCTGACAGCTGCAGACGACCCGAGGCCGGACGAGGCTGGTATCTCGCTTTCGTCTTCGATATCCAGCCCGCCTCCATCTCGCGCAAGCTTGGATGCTATTAGCCAGCTGGGCCTCAGCTCCTCTGGCCCTTCGAACTTGTCTAGGCCACAGCTGCACTCGAGTCCGAGCGAGGAAGAGCGAATCCTAACGATCCTCTGATCGATCTGCCGCGCTCTAACCCTTGCCCTTAGACCTATCGCACATGCGATCGCCGGCACGCCGTAGACCACTGCGTGTTTTTCGGGCGCTGTACCTCCTAGCGCTCTCCGAACAGTATGACCTTTCCGGGTGCCGACGCCTCCGCTTCTTCCATCTCCACCGGCCCGAGACAAGATTTATTATGAATCCGACGGCCCACAGGTGGCGGGTTCTGCGGCTTATCTATCTTTTGGGCACTCAGGAAGCACAGTGGTCACCGTGGCAAGGCTGGTCATCAAGCTCGGAGGCTCTTTCATCACGCGGAAAGAGCTCGGAAGGTCCTTCCCACTGACTATAGATCGGATCAAAGCTAGGCGTAAGGACTTCGTCCTCGCAGACCGACTCAGATCCATTTCGACCGAAGTGGCGAGAGTCTCCCAAAGTCACCAGTTGATGCTGGTACATGGGGCCGGCCCCTTCGGCCATTCGTTGGTGAGCAGGCTCGACGCAGAACAAGAGGGGTCAGCAAGGCTCGTGCACCAGTCAATGCTCGTCCTCAATGAGGTCGTCCAAGGGGCCCTCTCGGAGGCTGGAGTGAACTGCAGGACCAGGAGTCCCTTCGACCTGGCCCACTTCGAGGGGCGCTTCCACACGGATAGACTTCTTCGAAAGATGCTTCTAGACGTGAAGCGAGGAGTCGTGCCCGTCTCGCACGGAGACATGGTTGAATGTCATGCCAGCGGAAGGGCCAGCTACACGGTTATTTCTGGCGACGTCGTCGCCCGTGACGCATCCCTATTCTGGCCTGCTGACAGGATCATCATGGTCACGGATCTAGACGGGATCCTCGACAGGGACCCCTCCGAGGGGTACGGCAGGACGGTGCCAAGGCTAGGCTTGGCTAGAGCACTGGAGCTTCTGCGAAGTCGAGCCTCAACGGGACCGGATGTAACCGGCGGCATCCTCGAAAAGGTAAGGACCTGTAAGCCGGCAATTCTAAGAGGCATACCGCTGCAGATAATATCCGGCCTGAAACCCGGGAGCCTGGAGGCCGCATGCGAGGGAAAAGAAGTTGGCACCACCGTGGAGTGCCGGTGAAAAATCGCCTTGAGCACGAAGTACATCTCTCACCCACTCATAAAGCCTAGGTCTGTCGAGGCGAGACTCTACCAGCAGTTGGTCTACACCAGGGCGATAAGGGGAAACACGCTGTTTGTCGCGCCGACGGCGCTGGGAAAGACCGTGCTCTGCATAATGGTCGCGGCCCACCGGCTCAAGACGATCGGCGGAAAGGTGATGATGCTCGCACCGACGCGGCCGCTTGTCCTCCAGCACTGTCGCTCTTTCAGAAAGTTCATGGCCATCCCCCCTGAGGAGATAAGGGACTTTAGTGGAACAACTGATCCGGAGACTAGAAGGGAGCTGTGGCCGGTGACGACCATAGCGGTCGCAACTCCGCAGGTCGTCGAAAATGATGTCCGATCGGGCAATCTGGATCTGAAGGACTACTGCCTCATGGTCTTCGACGAGGCTCACAGAGCAGTGGGCAACTATTCGTACGTCCCAATAGCAAAAGCATACGTCGACTCCTGCCCCGATCCCCTGATCCTGGGTCTAACCGCTTCTCCTGGGAACGACGAGGAAACCGTGAGAGAGGTCTGTGAAAACCTGTTCATAACCAATATCGAGGTGAAGAGCGATGATGATCCCGACGTCCGGCCATACGTGAACCCGGTCGAGGTGGACTGGAGGCTCGTGGCTCTCCCCGACTCGCTGAGAAAGGCTTCCTCCATGATCAGGGAGTATCTCGACCAGCGGATAGCTTCCCTCAGGCAGATCGGTCTGATCGGTTCTGCCTACCCGACCAGGAAGGATCTTCTGAAGGCCGGCAAGGTTCTAGGCCTGGGCGCGGAGAGGTTCTCAGCCGCCTTCAAACGACCAAAGTACCTCTACTACCGCGCACTCATGGACTACGCAATGGCCCTCAAGGCAGAGCACGCCATCGAGATCCTCGAGACACAGGGACCGAGGCAGACCCTCTCATACATGAAGAGGATGATGCAGGATGCCCAA
>CAYWSC010000015.1:6461-13905 GCA_964460695.1 Hadarchaeota archaeon (SeqCode) | reverse complement strand
TTCGAAGGAATGGAGAGCTCCAAGGGCCATGTTTGTGCCCTGGCGGCTCTTGGAGAAGTGGATCCCGGGAAGGGTCGAGGAGCTGATCTCGAGGCTGAAAGAGTCGGGGGCGAGCTGATGGAGATTGCGACGATCGACCTTGGGACGAGCATATGCAAGGTACAGCTGTTCAGGGAGGATGGAACTGAGGTTTCCCGATACTCGGAGGAGATGGAAACCCGCCATCCACATCCTTCGTGGTCGGAGCAGAATCCGGAGGACTGGTGGAGAGCTGTGAAGAACGGGTTCAGGCACTGCCTGCAGGCCTGCACATCCGAGGCGGAGGTAGGGGCCATCGGGCTGTGTTCGCATAGGGAGAGCGTAGTTCCCGTGGATGAGAGGGGCAATGCCCTGCACCCGTGTATCTTGTGGTCCGACAGACGATGCTCCGAGGAGGCTCGGGAGCTATACGAGGTCTTTGGAGGGGAGCTTCACCAGAGGACTGGAATGAAGCCTGATCCGTACTTCACAGCCCCCAAGATACTCTGGCTGAAGAGGAACAAGCCGGAGGTGGTCGGTCGGTCACATAAGTTCCTCCTACCAAAGGACTACCTAGTCTGGCGGCTGACAGGACAGTTCTCAACGGACTGGTCTGTGGCGTCGAGAACCATGCTCCTCGACATAAGGAAGAGAGCGTGGTGGGGGGAACTAGTCAGGTATGTCGGGATAGATCCTGATCAGCTTTGCGAGCCCAGAAGGTCGGATGCGGTTGTGGGAGAAACCACAGCCGAGGCATCTAGGGAACTCGGCCTTTCAGACGGGACCCTAGTCGTTGCGGGCGCGGGTGACAGACAGTGCGAGGCTACCGCAGCTGGGGTAGGTGAGGAGAGGGCCATGGAGTCGACGGGAAGCGCCACTAACGTCTCTGTGGCTTCACATTCGCTTCCTTCCTCGCTTGCCGACAACCTTCTGTACTCCCTCCACGCAGATGGCGAAACGTTCTTGGTCGAGCAGGGCATAGGTACTACCGGCCTGTCCCTCAGATGGTTCAGGGACTCGTTTCGCCCGCCCCACGGTCAGAGAATCTTTGAAGAAGAGCCGTATCGGTTCATAGACCGGGAGGCAGCGGCTTCCGGGCCAGGGGCCAACGGGCTGATCTTTCTGCCCTTTCTCTCTGGGGCACAGGCAGCGAGGTGGAACCCTGGGGCCAAGGGAATCCTCTTTGGGCTCAATCTCGGCCACACGTATGGGGACGTTGCCCGGGCGATTATGGAGGGCATAGCCTGCGAGATCCGGGCCTGCCTGGAGGTTCTCGAGGGATGTGGCATAAGCCCTAAGGAAATCGTCGCCCTCGGAGGTGCGTCTAGAAGCGAACTCTGGAACCAGATCAAGGCGGACATCACGGGAAGGGTTTATTCCCGGCCCCGGGTTCCTGAGGCGGCCTCACTGGGGGCAATGCTCATCGCATCGAGAGGGTGTGGAGTCGAGCTGTCAGCTGAAGACATCAACCCGGTCGTGTCTTGGTGGAAGCCAAATCCCAGGGCCAAAGAGGCCTACGAGAGGCTATACCGACGCTATAACATGCTGTATGAGGCAAATCTCGAGATGTTCCAGCATCCTTCCTAGACGACCTCAGCGTCTCGTCACCTTGGCCAGCACGTCAGGGATGTGTAGAATTGGCTGGGGGGGAAGGAGCTTTCGCCTTCCCGTTCTCAGATCTTGGACCATCTGCCTCAGGTCCCATCCGTAATGCTTTTCGCAGAGCTCAGCGGCTCGCAGGCCGAGGTGCATCCCGAGCTGTACCAGAAGTTGAACACCTATTCTCGATATGCGGGTGGAAAGGCGGTCAAGCATCTGCCTTTGAAGCATCTTTGGCACCGATCTCAGCGTGTGTCTCCAACACTTCATGAACAACTCACCATGCAACGGGGTCACGTCGTGCAACCTGAACGAGTTCCTTCCCCGGTTCTGGATATCAACATAGAATAGGGGTATAAGGAGGCCGACGTGTGTAGCAAGCTCGTCGACCAGGTCGATGGTCATCTCGACGTCCCTGTCTGTCTCGCCTGGAAGGCCTAGAATGAGCGTCGCGCAGGGGAGCCAGCGGTACTCGGCTAGAAGGTCGAAGCATTCCTTCACCATGCTTGGCCAGTCCTCTGGGCGATAGGGCTTGACCTTGCCCGGCATCATCTGTTTCATGAGTCGAGGGCTTGCGGTCTCTATTCCTATCTGGCCGCTCATGTAGAATAGAGGTCTCGTCGGAGGCGTCCTCCCCTCGTCCTCCTTCGCCCTCCAGATCAGCTCGTTTATCTCGCCGAGGAGTGATCTAGCCTGAACGATCGACGAAACCGAGAAGTGACTGACAGACAGTTCGAAGACCCCGGGGATGTCCAGAACCGTTTGGAACAGCTTCTTCACAGCTGGGGCGTTCAGCCTAGAGCCCCTGGACCCATAGGCGAGAACATCCTCGGCATGCAGGATCGGCTGCTTTCCAGCGTTGAGGTTGAGCCTCACCTCATGGGCGATCTGTCGCAGGGGGATCATTCTGAGCTTTCGCATAGCCGGTATGCAGAACCTGCATCCCCGGCCGCATCCCCGTGCTACCTCCACGAGGCCGGCAACGGATGGGCCCAGGATCGGAGGAATCTCCTCTGGGAGGAGATGCTCGCCGTGGATGATTCTGGGAAGCGAATCCCCGCGGATGATTCTGCGGAACAGAAGAGGAACATCCTTCTCACCTTCCCCTAGCACAACGTAGTCTACTCCAAGGCGGTCTAGAGTCTCCTCGTCAGCAAGTTGCCATGAGCCGGGTCCTCCCACGACGATTTTCGCACGGCTTCGCCGTCTGACTCTTCGGATTGCATGTATTAGGTTGAACTCCATATGGGAGATTCCGCCCATGATCTCCCTGAAGGTCGACGTGGCAGGCCCGATGCCCAAAGGGTCGTTCTCCGTGAACCCCACGATCTTGGTGTCGGGCCCGACCAGCTCCTCGATGTGATCTGGGTGGGCGACGACCACCTCCTCGCGGCTAAACCCCGACGAGAGAAGAGCGGCCTCCACTTTTCGGCAGCCGTACGGGGCGAACTTCGCCGACCCGTCGGGGTTAGCTTCCACTGGAGGGCACAGGATATTGTAGTAGATCCAGTCTGGAAGCTTTCCTTTGGGTATGGTGGCGGCGAATCCCAGGAAGAGGTGGTTGTGGTAATTGCTCATCAGGGTTCGGTCTGAAGTCAGAACGATGGTTGCGCCAGGCACACCAAATCCCCCTTGCGCACCTATCCTAATCCAGTGCTATCGTGGGATAAATTTCTAACTTGCCTTCGTGCTTGACGCTCGGCTGTGGAGGCAGGTAGATGTCCGAGTTCGACGTCCCGATAGATCGAGCGGTTACGACGAAGCTAGGTATGTTCGACGTGATAGGTATCGAGATAAGGGGGCTTTCAATCGTCAGCGCCTCGCAGGAAGTAGGCGCGTTTATCGGAGAGGTCGAGGAGAATGTGAGATCCGTGCAGAACCTGGACGAGGTCAAGAACGACCCCATCTTCAGGGCTTATCGGGACTTCTTCTGGCGCGCCGGAATAGATCCCACCAAGACTCGGCCCGCAGCCGAGGCTCTGACCAGGCGGGTTCTGAGGGGAAGAAGCCTTCCGCGCATAAATACGCTGGTCGATGCCCTGAATGGCGTGTCCCTTCAGACCAAGATCCCCTTTGCGGCTTTCGACGCCGACCTGGTTCACGGGCCGTTGGCCTTGAGGTTTGCCACAGCTGGAGAGACAATCCTTCCGATAGGCCACATGGAGAGGCTCGTTCTTGGCGGGTCGGAGATCGTCATATCTGACGGCGAAAAGGTCATAGCCCTGTATCCACATCGAGACTCTGATGAAACCAAGATAACTGAGAAGACCCGCGCGGCTATTATTCTGGCATGCGGCGTCCCTGGGGTAGAGAGGACCTATCTTCGACAGGCTCTTGAGAGGTGTAGGCGGTACATCGTTCGGTTCTGCAACACCTCTTCCGCAGGGACGTAGAGGTTGTGCAACGGGAAGCATTTTATCCTCCTGGACTTAAGAGCGTGGGGAAGAGATTGGACGGCGACGTTGATAGAGGTGCCTTGGAGGAGAGGGTCAGGGGGATATTGGCATCGTACGGGATAGACGCTAAGAATCTCTTCGTGGACTGGGAGCTTAAGACCATCGTAGTTATCTGCGGCCATATAACCTCGCGCATGAAGCTCTTCATGTCGAAGGGGACGGTCTCTCTCGGCGCGGTCGTCAGAGACTCGCTGGTCAGTGCACACCGTATCAAGGTCTCAAACGATACGTTCGGCCTTATCGTCATCTACTGCAAGCAGTGTTTCGACAAGGGCCTGAGGATGATGTTGGAGGGCGGGGATGTTTGAGCAAGGATCTCCAGTGGGTGGCGTCAACCGGGCCTGTCCGCTGGAAGATGTACACTAGGAGATACTGGGCGATAAGGTCGATAAGCCTTGCAAGCGATCAGATAATAGCAGGATTCGGAATGGCCATAGTCCATGTGTTTCTCGGAATTAGAATACCCCTATGGGTGGTTGGACTTGTCTTCGGTGTCCTAGTGGTCAAGGATGTGCTCGTAATGTGGCCTTGCATCGCCGTGTCAAGGCTGTGGCCCCTAACGGGCAGAGAAGGAATGGTGGGGAAGATGGGCGAGGCTCTATCCGAGCTGGACCCAACCGGAATAGTAAAGGTGGGAAACGAGATCTGGAGGGCCAGGATCGTAGATGGAAGGGCTCGCGAGGGAGAGGCGGTGGAGGTGCTGGACGTTCAGGGACTAACACTAAGAGTTAGAAAGGCCGGGGGAGGTTGAGCCATGGACTGGAGCCTCTTTGTTATGCTTGTCTTCCCACTCGTGTACACGATCATCATATATCGCTACGTCACTGTCAAGTACGGGGTCGTTGAAGAGGACGGGGAAGTTGCCTAGGAGACTCAATCTGAGGAGACAGTTCTTGCTCAGCTGTGTCGAAGAGGTCATACTCTCTTGCTTCTTGGTCGCTGTCGTCGCGACATACAAGCCCTCTCTCCTGCCTTGGGTTGGCCTTGCGATAGGCGCCTTGTTCGCGGCCAAGATCGTTTTGTTTCCCTGGAGACAGCCCGTCATGGGACCTGAGAGCATGATAGGTGAAACAGCTGTCGTTGTAGAGGATCTACGGCCAGAGGGACTTGCGAAACACCGAGGGGTGCTCTGGGTTGCCAGGTCGACCAATGGCAACATACGATCTGGGGAGGAGGTGACGATACTGGAGGTCTACGGATCGAAGATACTTGTCTCGAAGAAAAGAAGTGAAGGAGACGGACACAGGGGGACGGTGCTTGCTGAAGGCGGGCGTGGTCAGTCTTAACTTGGCCTATCTTTGGGATTCCATGGTGACTTGGGCCATACGCCAGAGAGATGACGTGAGGGAGCTGAACCCTCTGATATCAGCCCTGATCGACGTCGACGCGATGTTCTACATATGTTTCCGGATGGGGGTCCTCCTCATGCTGAACGTCCTCATATGGCAGGCCTGTGTGGAGGACCCGGGTGTTTGGAGTAGCCGATGGCTGAAGGTAATCATTCTGGTCGGGCTCATACTGTACGCCATACCCCTACAGATGTCGATAAGGATGCTGGTGTGAGCCCGCTCTCAACTCACCTGCGCCAGCGGGACGTCGCGTGGCCAAGCGTCCCCTCGTCCCTCGCCTTCCAGAACCCGTACTGGAACGTCTTGTAGCCGATGACGCATATCACGATCGTTATCAGCATCAAGGGTGCCAGCTCGGGGACTATCTGGCCGAGTGGCTGGTTCCCTCCCATTGTCGATCTCGCCATGTCGTTTATGTACCTCTGAGGGTGGATTGCCGCTATCGCTTGGAGCCATCCTGGAAGCCTCCAGACGGGTATCCAGGTGCCGGAAACCAGCCGGCTGAAGAGATTGAGAAACCAGTTTATAGGGTCTTCGCCGGTCTTGGTTATTATGTTCCACCCAGCCGCTAGGAGATCTAGGGAGAATACGAGGAATATGCCGGTCAGTAGGACCAAGACGAACCCGAGATTCAAGTGAAACGTCAAGCCGAACAGCAGGCCTACCGCGATATAAGCAGCAGATTCGATTATGACCCACGTGTACCTGAAGGTGTTGTTGCCGAACAGCACTGTGACGAGCCTAGTGGGCGAGGAGTGGTAGTAGGGGTAGAAGGGGCTGTTCACCAGCCAGCTTATTCCTGCCCCTCCTAGGCTAATCATATTCTGAACGAGCATCCCTATTAGGAAAAAGTCGAGGAACGGGTTCGGCCCGGTGAGGCCGTACTGGCTCGAAATCTCGGCATTTATCTCTGCACTGGGAACGACTTTGGCGAAGATGGCGAAGGTAGTAACCCCTACGACCATTCCGAGAATTCTCATAACAAACCAAGACCTGAAGGACAGTTGCTGAACGACACTTCGATAGAAGAACCAGTAGAGCACATTGAGCTCTGATCTTATGCCTGATACAAGTCCAGCTCTTCGAGAGCTCACCGGAACCCCCTCCGAGGCGGATGCGGTGGAGAGAAGGGCGTAAATCCTCCTTGTGGCCTTCCTCCAGCGGAGGTGACCACCTTTACGAAGGCGTCTTCCAGATTTGCCTCCCCGGTCTTGTGGATGATCTCCTCGGGCTTGCCGATGTCAACTATCTCACCATGGCTCAGTATCGCAACCCTGTCGCATACCCTCTCTGCCTCGAGCATATTATGCGTTGTGAGAAGCACAGTTGACCCCATCTCTCGGCACAGTTTATCCCTGATAATCTGGTGTATCTCCCTTCTGGTGATGACGTCCACCCTGACCGTCGGCTCGTCCAGAACGATCATCGGGGCCTGTATGATGAGAGGAAGAGCAAGGTAGAGCTTCTGTTGCGTTCCACCGGACAGCTTCTGGTACCACTCGTCCCTCTTCTCCTCCAAGTCGAGAACTTCGAGGGCGAAGCTTATCCTCTTCTCTATCTCCTGCTTGGGGATCTTCCACAGATTGGCGATGAACTTAAGGTTTCTGTAGACGCTCATTCTCCAGGCGAATACCCCCCACATGGCAATCTCTCCGCCGAATACAGGGACCATGTTTCCAACGACCTTCTTGTGCTCCTCGATGACATCATATCCGAGGATGTACGCGTGTCCACTTGTGGGGATGACCAGGTCCGCTAGGATCTTGCAGAAGGTTGTCTTTCCTGCGCCGTTGGGTCCCAGAAGGCCGAATACCTCTCCGCTCTTGACCTCGAAGGTGACGTTCTCCAGCGCCTTTATCTTGCCTCTTCTCCTCCTGAAAGTGTCAATGAGGTCCCTGACACCGACAACACCCTTTCTCAGAGGCGGGTAGTACTTGGTGAGTTCGACGGATTCGAGGACCGTCTCTGTCAACCACCATCCTCCTCGAGCCTTTGAAGGGTATCTTTCAAGACCTGTAGTAC
>CAYWSC010000015.1:0-6361 GCA_964460695.1 Hadarchaeota archaeon (SeqCode) | reverse complement strand
GTCAACCACCATCCTCCTCGAGCCTTTGAAGGGTATCTTTCAAGACCTGTAGTACGCGGCTCCGATCCTTCATCTGAAGGGCCTTCTGGCGGATGGTATGGCTGAGGCGGAGAATCTCACGCTCCTCCCCATCGAAGAAGGTTTCCAAGAAGAGGCGGCGCCTCCCGTCAATCCTGCGGCGGACGGAGGACCTATGGACCTCAAGGACTCGACGAAGATGCTCCATGCCCATAGCAGTCGTTCTAAAGGCGCGCCGCGCGCGTGCACCCTCCTCCACGCTCTCGATGAGTCCCTCTTCCTCAAGCTCGTCCAGAAGCGGATAGACGGTGCCCTTGCTCGGAGTCCACTCCCCTTTGGTCGTAGCCTCCACCTCTTTGAGGATGTCGTAGCCCGATTTGGGCGCTTCTGAGAGGGTTCTCAGTATGAAGAGGCGTAGGAGGCCCTTCTTCCTGTCCTTGACTGCCATGAGAATACCCTTAAGGTACGAAACCGAATCGTTCGGAACCGAGATATAAATCTTTCCCGCCGGTGAGCATCGGATGGGCGTCTCGGCCAACATTTTTCTAGAATAGGAACGGCGTCGTACTGGGTGGCGATTGTGAAGATAACGTATCTCGGTCACGCCTGCTTCAAGATTCAGGGCAGGGACGTTCAGGTTGTAACAGATCCGTTCAGAGGTGTTGGCCTTCCGGAGCCCAGAGCCGAGGCCGATTTGGTTCTTTGCTCCCATGGTCATGATGACCACTCTTACGTAGGGCAAACCGCGAAGCCAGATGCCAAGATACTAGTGGGTTTTGTAGGCGAGACCGAGTACGCAGGCGTCCCGGTTCGGGGGATCAAGTCGTTCCACGACGAGGCTGGCGGTTCAAAGAGAGGCACCAACAGCATTTACGTCTTCAAGGTCGATGACATGAGCCTCTGCCATCTGGGAGACCTGGGCCATGAGTTGCCACAGGACACTATGAGCGCGATTGGCAGGGTCGACGTGCTTTTCGTGCCTGTCGGAGGGTTCTTCACCATAGGTCCTAGAGAGGCGAGCCGGGTAGTTGACCAGATATCTCCTAGAGTGGCGATACCGATGCATTTCAGGACGCCGAGACACTCGCGGATGTTTGACGTGCTTTCAACGGTAGAGGACTTCCTCTCCCTGAGAGATAGAGTTAGAAGAACAGAGAGCTCCGAAGTGGAGCTCGAGCCAAAGAGTCTACCGGAGCCCACAGAGATTGTTGTTCTACAGTCCTAGATACGATTGTCTGCCAAGTCGTCATGTAGATCCATCTGGGCCTCGGGAGACCGGGTGTCACCTGAAAGGGCGGCCGAGCTTGGGAGGCCCCGTGGAGGGGTCCTAGGGATGGCCTTGAGAAGCTGCAACCATGTTCTGCGCCGCTGAGAGCTCTCAGGAGTATGGTTTGAGTTGGCGAAGATCGGTGTCATCTCGGATATACACTCGAACCTCCACGCGCTGGAGACTGTCCTCGAGAGACTGGAGACGTGCGACTCGATCATTTGCCTCGGCGACATTGTGGGTTACGGTGCCTTCCCGAACGAATGCGTCGACCTCGTCAAGGAATTCACGTCCCGATGCATAATGGGGAACCACGATGCGGCCTGCGTCGGCATACTTTCGCTGGCATGGTTCAATCCCTACGCGTCGGCGGCTGCCCGCTGGACGATGGAAGAGTTGAACAAGACGAACCTGGGCTTTCTGAGAGGCCTGCCCAGCGAGGCGAAGGAGTCCGACGCATACATGGTGCACGGGACGCCCAGGGAGCCGATCACCGAGTATCTAACTACGCCTATCCAGGCCCGTTCCGCCTTTTCGGCGAGGGGCGAGAGGCTGATTCTGGTCGGTCATACGCACGTTCCCCTCATTTTCATGGAGAGACAGGGTGTTGACGCCTTCTCTCCCGCCGACGGCGACGCATACTCGTATGCCAAGCGGAGGATCATCTATAACCCAGGGGCAGTTGGTCAGCCAAGAGATGGCGATCCAAGGGCAGCGTATGCAGTAGTCGACACCGAGGAGCTTAGGGTCACGCAGTATCGGGTCGGGTACGACGTGCAAGCGGCCCGGGAGGCAATACTTGACGCGGGGCTCCCAAGGATCCTGGCGGACCGACTGGCCGTGGGAAGATAGGCACCCACTAGCCTAAGATTAATAGTCTGGGCCTCGTTTGCAGATCGAGATGATGGTGAGGAAACCCTATGCTGCTGCGGGAATCTCGCTCATAGCTCTGGGCGTGATACTGGCTTTCGCCACGCCTCGCCATCTCCAACAGGCAGGTCTGGCTCGGACCGAGCTCTCGGGGTCGGCATACGTGTCAGACTCAGGGAATTCAAGGGACAACTTCACCTTCTTCTCGGTCTACCAACTGGAACTCGTTCTTCGGGGCGACGAGGGTGTGCTGGCTCTGAACTTCGCGAATGGGACGAGGGATGTCATTTCGGAGAAGGCGTTTCGGGTCTCTTCATTCCAGGTGGGGGAGAGGTACATGGAGTTTCGGATCCGCCGGGAACACGTTCGCCTCGACTTTGTGGAGAACGACTCGATCTGGAACCACAGGTATGACGGCCAATATATCGCTTCGCTTTCAACCGATAAGGACGAAAGGAGAGGCCGGATCTATCCATGGATCTTCCCGGGCGTCAAGCCCGGCTGGTATCTTGAGGTCAGGATAAAGCCCGTCGGCAAGGGAGAGAAATGAGCAAAGCAGATATCTCACTAGTCCTGCCGTGCAAAAACGAGGAGCCGACCATAGGGGAGGTGATAGAGGAGGCAAGGGAGACGTTCTCGGGAAGGAAGTTGCAGATAGTGGTTCCTGACAACTCTACTGACAGATCCCCAATGATCGCAAGCAGGCTGGGAGCCCTCGTCGTCAGGCCCCCGCGCCTGGGATATGGAGCTGCGTATCGATACGCATTCCGATACTGCGAGGGATCCCTAATTGGGATGATGGATCCCGATGGAACGTACGACGTCCGCGAGATGCCTCTTCTGCTGCGACCGCTGGAGGAGGGACGCGCCGATCTGGTCATGGGTTCCCGGCTGAGAGGCGCTATCGATAAGGGAGCGATGCCCTGGTACAAGAGGAGGCTCGGAAACCCTCTTCTCACACTGGTTCTCGATGTGCTCTTCGGGCTCCAGGTTAGCGATGCTCACTGCGGGATGAGGGCACTCACAAGGGAGGCTCTGGGACGTATGAATCTCAAGTGCGACGGGATGGAGTTTGCATCCGAGATGCTGGTAGAGGCGGCGAGGAGGCGGTTGAGGATAGAGGAGGTGCCCATCTCCTACAGATGTCGCAGGGGGACGCCTTCCAAGCTCAGCTCGATTGGCGACGGTTGGAGGCATCTAAGGTATATGGCCATGGCTAGGCTCGGAATGGCATAGCTCACTCGTACCTTATCGCTTCCACTGGGTCGAGCTTTGAGGCCCTCCATGCAGGGTAGAAGCCAGATAGAACCGTGATGAGGACTGCCAAACCTATAGAGAAAGGTATGAGCCAGAGGGGAATGTAGGGCGAGAAGGCATTTGCCCCCATCCTGGCGATGTTCAACCTGATCACCAAGACCTCCAAGATCTTGGATCCAAGGTATCCGAGTACCACGCCGGTTATCCCTCCTACCAGCCCTATCAGGGCCGATTCGAAGAGAAAGCCCTTGAGTATGAAGTTGTCCTTGGCGCCAGTGGCCTTCATTATGCCTATCTCCCTCGTTCTCTCCATCGCGGAGACGATCATAGTGTTGGCCGTCCCTAGGGCCGCCACGGCCACCGACAAGATCCCTATGCTGAGCAGGAAGACGGTGTACTGGGAAAGGGTGTTCTCAATCGCCTCGCTGAACTGCTGGAAGCTCAAGACGGTTAGGTTCGGATGGGTGTCTTGGATCATCTCAGCCAGGCTCTGAGCCTTCTCCCGGCTCTCGGCCTCCAAAACTAGTCCAGCATATCCCGTCTCGTTGGCAAAGAGGCTCGCAGTCTCGAAGTCCATAAGGAGGGGCGCGTTGGGCGGTAGGCCGAACCTGGCCTCCCTCGATGCCGCGACTATGCCGCTTATCCGCACTTCGTATTGATCTTCGTCTACGTTGATCAGGGTGATCTTGTCGCCCGGCGAGATGCTACCCAGCCTCACAAATACCTCTGTGGCTAGGGCCTCCATGTAGCTGGGCCAAGTTCCATTGACGATTTGCAGCTGGCCGAACTTCCTCTCCGCCTCGGGATTGATCGCGACCGCGTACATTTGTATCTCCTTCTCGTTCCAGAGTGCCTTGACCGAGAAGGGAGTCGATCTCGCCGCGTAGCCTTTCACCCCAGGCAGGGATACGAGCTCCTGCAGAGTCCTGTTGTCCAGCGTCTGCGTCTGTATTCTCATTATCGGGCGGCGGCCAGCTCCGCTAGGAAGACCCGGGATCTGTCTTCCAGACCCGAGGGGCATGGGTTGCTGGGTGACCCGCTTCGGCATTGGGAGGATCATTACGTCAGTGGCCAGGGGGTCAAGTCTCTCCTCAACCGATTTCCTAACGCCGTAGGTCAGAGAGAGGATCGCTATTATGGCGCCGAAGCCGATTGCAACTCCCAGGATCGTCAGGGCCGTTCTCGACTGCCTCCGGCTCAGATGCCTCCAGGCCAGGATCGCTATCTCTCTCATTCTACCACTCTTCCATCCCTCACCCTGAGGACCCTCTCCGCATACCTGACTACTTCTTGGTCGTGTGTCGCTATGAGCATGGCATTCCCATCCTTGGAGACATCCTTGAGCACCTCAAGAACCATCTTCCCGGTCTCCGAGTCAAGATTGCCTGTCGGCTCGTCTGCAAGGAGGATGGCAGGCCTGCTGACTATTGCTCTCGCGATCGCTACTCTTTGCCTCTCTCCTCCGGAAAGCTGGCCGGGGAAACGGTCGGCCTTGTCCGCAAGCCCAACGGCTTCTAGGGCCTCTAGAGCCCGTCTTCTTCTCCAACTTCTGTCCCCAACCCCGGCGTAGACCATGGGCATCTCCACGTTTTCAAGGGCGGTGAGGACGGGTATGAGGTTGAAGAACTGGAAGACCATCCCGATTCGCTTTGCTCTCATTTCGGCAAGCTGGTTCGAAGTAAGCTTGGAGGTGTCCTTGCCCTCGACGAGAACCTTCCCGCTTGACGGCTTGTCCATACATCCGATCAGATTAAGCAGGGTGCTCTTCCCCGATCCCGAGGGCCCCATGATTGCAACCGTCTCGCCTCTATGTATCTGAAGGCTGACGTGGTCGATTGCGTGGACGAACTGTGTTCCTATCCTGTAGATTTTCGTTGCATCGATTAGCTCGACAACTACGTCGCTACTGGACATCCTAAGTCTGGTCGTTGAAACTTTTCTTATGTGTTCGCCGGAACAGGTGGAACCAAGGTCACGTTGCCGGTCAGGAGCAGCCGGCCCAGCTTAGGGGTCGTGGAATCCGTATTGGGATATGAACTCCCTGACGGCGGGAGCCATAGACGGGTCTCTCAGGGCAAATGACAGGAAGGCCTTGGCGTAGAGCGGAGGCGTACCTATGTCGTAGACAGTATCCGCCGGCCGATTCTCCAATGCCAGGATCGGCCCTTCCTTCCCAAGGGTTAGTATGCAGTCGGTGAAGAGCTTTTCTCCTTGGCGGCTCGGCGTGTTGCGTATCGCCTCGAAGATCTCCGGCTCCAGGACGTACCGGGCGGAGATGGTCAGGTCGCTGGGAGCCTTGTCGGGTGGAGGCTTCTCCACGATGTTCCTTATGCGGTAAAGCCTGTCGGCCACCGGTTCGGTGTCGAGCACCCCATAGAGGGATACGTCCTTGCCGGGTACCCTCTTGGCCGCAATGGTGGCCATGGGGTTTCTCTTGAGGTGGGTTTCGATGAGTCGGTGGAGCATAGTCTCCTCCGATTCAGAGTGAATGATGGTGTCGCCGAGGGCAAGGACGAAGGGATCTCCGTCTATGAAACCCTCGGAGAGGGCGACGGCATCCGCCATTCCAGTAGGAAGTTTCTGCCTGACGTAGCAGATGCGCACGTTTATCGACTCTATCTCCGACAGTCTGTCCAGCTCTTCGCTCTTGTTTCCCATTATCAGTTCCGTTCTGAGGAGGATGTTTTCGTCGAAATGATCCTCGATTGCCCTCTTCGTGTAGCCTGTCACTATGAGGATGTCGGTGATTCCCGATTTCTCAAGCTCCTCGACGACGTACTGGATGCAAGGCTTTCTGCCAACCGGAAGCATCTCCTTCGGCTGGCTCTTCGTTGCGGGCAAAAGGCGGGTCCCCAGACCCGCCGCTGGGATGACGGCCTTGCTTACCCAGTCCATCAAAACTGGATCCATCCCGGGCTTATTAACCGATACTTTGCAACGAATGAAAAC
>CAYWSC010000014.1:0-13970 GCA_964460695.1 Hadarchaeota archaeon (SeqCode) | reverse complement strand
TTGAAGGGAGAGGAGTTTTCCGAGGAGGTTGAAACAACGCCTCCCCACGACATCGTCGGCAGCAGGTACTCATCCTTCGAGCCCCAGGCGCTTTCGCAGAGGGCCGAGAGAACGGCGAGGAGGATCAGGAAGCTGATGGCCAGGTCCAAGGAGCTGCTTTCCCACCACCCCATAAACGTGCGGAGAGAGCGGCTGGGACTGAACCCGGCAAATATGGTCTGGCCCTGGAGTCCTGGAAGAAGACTGAGGATCAAGCCATTCAGAAAGGTGTGGGGAATCTCAGCTGCGGCCATATCCGCAGTTACGACCGTTAGAGGCCTAGCGAAGGCATCGGGGATGGACGCGCCCGAGGTCCCTGGGGCCACCGGCATGCTCGACACGAACTTCGAGGCTAAGGTTGATTTCGCGATAGACGCCCTTGCCACCCACGACCTGGTGTACCTCCACCTGGAGGCGGCAGACGAGATGGGCCACGCAGGGGACGTTCGGGGAAAGATACGTGCCATAGAGGAGATCGATTCACGAGTTGTCTCCCCCATGCTATCCTTCCTAGAGAGATCGGGGCACGAGTTTAGGGTCGCGGTCATTCCCGATCATTTTACCCCCTGCACGATCAGAACCCACGTGAGGGACCCAACGCCCTTCGTCATCGTCGACGGAGACCGGCAGGGAACGTCCGTCGAGTTCAACGAGGAGACGGCGAAGAGGGGTCTAATCGGGGTAATCAGGGGAGACTCCTTTCTGCGCCTATTGCTTGGCGACTCGCCGCTTTGAAGGCAGCAGACTGTCAGTCCCGATCCCAGAGGTATCTATCCTTCTCCTCCCTCGTGTTGCAGATACGTTCGAAGTTCTCGACCTGCTGCCAGTCCCTCTCGTAGATGTGGAGCGCAGAGGAGATATCCACGTATCTTCCGACGCCGCATCCGAGCCTGTCGGCGATCATCTTCTGCATCCGGGTGAGGGCGTACACATTAAGCCACCATGCTTTCCAGAGATCCCTGGACCTCCAGTAGGCGTGAAACTCTAGGTCTTCATCTATGACCCTGCACCATATCCTCTGGAGGCACGGCGGATCGTCCTTCCATGGGTCGTGAATAGGAGACCACGTGATGGCCTGAGCCCTCCTCGAGTGTGGGGCCTTCTTCAGCTTCTCGACTATATATTCGACCTGGTCGATGAAAGGCGGAGACGGATAGCTTTCCGGCCCAGCCGGGTAGTTGAATAGCCTCTGGTGGTATGTGTACCACCAATCCTTCCCTATCCTATGGTCACCGACACCCTCAAGGATCTCCTTCGTGTATTGATCCTTGCGATGCCAGGCAAATACCGCCTTGTGGATCACCGGCTGTCCTAGTGGCTTGGTGATTTCTATGCATCCCACCACGTCTTTTGACAGCTCCCCGTATTCGGTGGGGACCACGCTACCGTGTTTCCAAGTGTAGAGGACGGCAGCCTCCCAGGCCCTGCCTATGCTGTCGGCCGTTATGCACATGAACCTCTGGGTCAATTGAACGGCTCCCCTTTGATAGACGACCTACCTCTTCATAACTCGATCTCCACTTTCTTCCTTCTCAGTTTCTGGCTGAAGAAGATGGACTGCAGGAGCATGAGCACTGGGAAGATCTCCAGCCGGCCCGCCCACATATTGATTATGAGCATCACCTTGGCCGCGGCACCCATATGTGGGCCAGTTATGCCCACAGACAATCCGACGTTTCCCTGCGCCGAGCAGACCTCGAATATCACGTCGGTGGCGGGGACGGATGGGCCGAGTATGTGCATCATGATCAGAACCCCGAGTACGAGGAGGACGAGATATAGAAAGGCTAGTGTCGCGGCTTCGAGAATGTCCTCGGACATCTCCTCTTGGGAGAGCACGACCTTCCCGAGCTTCTTGGGCACGTAGGTTCTGGGCGGCAGAAAGGTCTCAAGGAACTTCCAGTGTGCACCCTTCGTCACGAGGATCAGTCTGATAAGCTTTATCCCACCGACGGTGGATCCCGCAGCACCGCCTGCTACCATGGCCAGGGAGAGAAGGATCTTCGCCGTCTCGGACCACGGACCGATGTCGGCCGTCTGAAGTCCTGTGCAGGTTATGGCCGAGATGAACTGGAAGGATCCAAATCTGAGTGCGGAGAGTATCTTCCCCGATACCGGCCCGCGGAGGAAGAGCTCCATTGTCAGGAGTATGGAGCCGGCTATGCAGAGGCCGAATAGGACTTTGTTCTGGACGTCCTCTATCAGGGGCCTGAATCTCCTCCTGAAGACGTCGTAGTGGACGACGAAAGATATGGCCCCCATGAGCATGAGTGGGATTATGGCCATCTCGAGAAGCGGGTTGTTGTAGCTTGCAATGCTGTTGTCTCTGACCGAGAAGCCGCCGGTTGCAAGGGCTGTCATCGCGTGGTTTATCGCGTCCCAAAGGGGCATGCCGAGCAACGCGAGCAGCGCGATCCCGAGGATGGTGTATATCAGGAAGATCTTCCAGATGGAACGGACCGTGTCTACGACCCGGGGCTCGAGCCTGTCCGACCTCGCCTCCCCCATATAGAGCGAGAAGGACCCCGTTCCCGGCCTGGCCAGAATGGCCAGCATGAGAACGATGACGCCTACACCACCCACCCACTGCATTATGGTTCTCCAGAACTGGATGGACCGTGGTAGAAGCTCCTCGTTGATCACCATGGTGAGCCCAGTCCCGGTCCACCCGGACATCGATTCGAAGAAACCGTCAAGATACGTCATGTTGCAGGCAAGGCCTGATCCCTGCGGTATGGCCGACCCAACGAGAACAAAGGGAATAGCCCCGACCATCGGGGTTATCAGCCAGGATATGGCAGCAGCGATCATCCCATGCTTGTTTCGAGCCTGCTGCGCATCCTTGAAGGGGATGTACAGCAGGAGGCCGATGGCGACCGATATGGAGAAGGCGATTATGAATCCTGGGATAGCGAAGTACTCGCCAAAGACAAGAGAAACCGGCAGAGGAGTCAAGATGACGAATCCTACGAGGATCAGCAGACGGCCAACTATGTTGGAGAGGATACGGATATCTGCCCTCCTGACTAACAGTTGGCTAGCCAAAGTGGTTCCTCGACTAGCCAGCCGAACGTTTTATTTATCTCTTTAGCTACGCGCCGGGTTCCACTTCCATGGTAGGGATGCAAGAAACCGGAGGTAAGGACTTGTCTAGCGAGGAGGAAGGGCACACGTACGCCGAGGCGGGGGTGGACATAGAGGCTGAGCAGAGGGCAATAGCAGCGCTGACCAGATGGCTGGGGAAGACCTTCGAGTTTCGTAGAGAAGAAGTTCTAGACGTAGGGGGTCACTACGCGGGCATCTACAAGCTGGGCGATGGCAGGGTCCTGTCCATCAGCACCGACGGCGTCGGGTCGAAGCTCATGATAGCGAGAATGATGTCGAAGTTCGATACTGTGGGGATCGACCTCGTCGGCATGCTGGCGAACGACATAGTCTCCGTGGGTTCCACACCAGTCGCGATGGTTGACTACATCGCCGTCGAGAGGTCGGATCCAACCCTGCTGCAGGAGGTGGGCAAGGGTCTTTATGAGGGATGCAGACAGGCGGGAATGGTCGTCCTCGGCGGAGAGACGGCTACGCTTCCTGAAATTGTGAGGGACTTCGACTTGGCAGGCACTGTCGTCGGCCTTTGCAGGGAGGACGACCTTGTGTTGGGATCGGAGATCCAGGAGGGAGATGCGGTCATCGGCTTGGCCTCCAGCGGACTTCACTCCAATGGCTACACCCTGGCTAGGAAGGTGTTCTTCACATGGAACAGCTACTCACCCCATGACCCCCTTCCCACTGACACCTCTAGGACGATTGGCGAGTCTCTCCTCGTTCCAACTAGGATCTATGTGAGAACAGTCCTCGATGTCCTGAAGGAGGTGCGGCCCCACGGCCTGGCCCACATAACCGGCGGCGGGCTTACCAACTTGCGTAGGCTGAAGCGAGGGATCGGGTACTCGCTGGAAGAGTGGTTTGCCATCGATCCTGTATTCGTCGCTATCCAGCGACTCGGCAACGTGAGCTGGAGGGAGATGTACAGGACCTTCAACATGGGGGTGGGATTTGTGATCGTCGTAGATCCAGCGGATGCCCAGAGCGTCCTCGATATCTGTAGGACCGCGGGCCAAGAGGCCAGAGTTCTGGGCAGCACCTTCGAGGATCCCGATCAGAGGATAATCGTCAAGAAGCCCCACAGGATCGTCCTGTAGCCCCTAGCCTTTGTATCCCCACGACTCCCGGGCCAGCTGAATCACCCTGTCGACTTGTTCCAAGGCCGTGCCGATATAGGTCTTGGGATTCATGAGCTCGTCGATTTCGCTTCTGTCCAGATACCTCGCCACTTCTGGGTCCGAGGCAAGCGACTCCGCCATATCGATATTTTCGGCAATTGCCCGCATGGAGGCATCTCTTGTCATTGCGTGGGCCTCCTGTCTCCCGACACCCTTCTCCACAAGCCTAATCATCACCCGTTCTGCCATAATCAGTCCCTTGGTCAACCCGAGGTTTTGCTCTATCTTCTCTTCGTCGAAGACGAGCCCGCTGAGGACCTCTGCGGAGATGCAGAGAGCATAGTAGAGGTAGATCGTCGCCTCCGGAATGATTACGCGTTCGCATGAAGAGTTGGTGAGGTCTCTCTCATGCCACAGAACGTTGGAGAGCAACTGCGGCTCGACCATCGCCCGGATCACGCGTGAAAGCCCACATATCCTCTCCGACCGTATTGGGTTTCTCTTCGAAGGCATCGTCGAGCTGCCCACCTGTTTTGCTCCGAACGGCTCCATGAGCTCCCCTATTTCGGTCCTCTGGAGGTTTCTCACCTCCGTGAATATCTTGTCCAGAGTGGTCGCTATCTGGGCGAGGCAGAACATGTACTCGGCGTGCCGGTCCCTCTGTAGGATCTGGTTGGTGACTAGCGGTTCACCAAGACCAAGAAGCTCCATGACGATCCTCTGTATCTTGATTCCGTTTCTTCCTAGGGCAGCCTGGGTTCCCACCGCCCCCGTCATCTTTCCGACGCAGATCCGCTTCTTGGCCTCCTCGAGCCGCTCGATCTGCCTCTGCATCTCGCAAGCCCAGAGGGCGAACTTGAGCCCATAGGTGGTTGGAATGGCATGCTGGCCGTGCGTACGTCCTATACAGACCAGCCCCTTCTTCTCAGCCGCCTTGTCGAGGAGGATATCCCTGACCTCGCGGCACTTGGAGAGGATCAGCTCTATTGAATCCCTCATCTGCATGGAGAGGGCAGTATCTGTGATGTCGTTCGAAGTGGCCCCTAGGTGAACGTATCTGCCGGCGTCTTTTTCGCACTGCTCTGTGAGAGCCATCACCATGGCCATGACGTCGTGCCGAATCTCAGATTCGATCTGCTTGACCCTGTCGACGCTTACCTTCCCGCCGGTAGCCTTGGCCCAGATCTCGTCGGCGGCCTCCGAGGGGATGTTTCCCACCTCGGCGTGAGCCCTCGCGAGGGCTCCCTCAACGAGGAGCTGGTAGTTCAGCTTTGAAGTTTCCTCCCATATCGATACGATCTCCCGGGGCGCATACCTACCTATGTCTATCGGCGTGACAGGCAAGATAGATCACAGTTGGCCTGACCGAGATGGCCTAGATAAATCGATCGGAGGCGCTGGACCTACAGGAACATGGCGTCTTCCATGCGCTTTGAGACTTCCTTCGGAAGCTTGTCGGGCGGGGCCTCCGCAGCCTCGGTCTCCTCCTCAGAGAAGGCCGGAACTACTCCGATGTTGTGCTCCTCGAACTTCTTTACCAGCTGCTCTAGCCTCTTCATCTTCTGCTCGAAGTTCCTCGAGCTGATTATCTTCCAGACAAAGTCCTCAGAGAAAACCACGGTCAACTTCCAAACACCGGTAAACATCGTCGAGCAGCCATTGCTCTTAAATCTTCATGCACGTTTGCTAGCTGGACAGCCGTGGCCACCTGTGGCTCTTCCTAGCCTGGGACGATGAAGTCATCGCTAGCCTCGTAGGCCATTTGGATCTGCGTGTACAGATCCTCAAAGCCCCAGCCCTGAGCCGAGGAGACCTTGATCAGTTCGAATCCCCCCTCGGTCTCGTACAGAAGCGAGCAGATCTGTGTGGCCAGCGACTTGCCCGCACCGGTCTCGGAAAGCAGTGCCTCGTGGAGCTTGTCTGGATCAGAGACCCACTCGTCGATGCGTTCCAGCTGCTCTTGAGTGAGCATGTCCGACTTGCTCAGCACTCTCGCAACGGGGACTCCGAGTCGAAGCTGAACTGTCGTAGAGAGCAGTAGGATCGATGTAAAGCTGGAGGCGGTCTGGGTCAGGAATGGGTCTATAAGGAAGGCAGTTATGACCTCCTCCTTACTGAACGCTTCGATAATGAAGGCGCCGGATGCCCTGAAGACGAACAGCTCGAGCTGACCGGGGGTGTCGACGAGGAGGTAATCCGGGTCGTACTGCTCCGCCTCTTCAAGTATCTCGCCGAAATCCTCCGCCATCAGGTCGGAGGACACGATTATGGCCCCGTTGGGCCCGAGGCCGTACCGGTCCATGACCTCGTCCAAATGAACATAGTCCCTCACGTCGATGTCCGGTACGTAGGGAAGTCTCTCAGCACCGGGATCCAGGTTGAGTGTCATGGCGCTGGTTCCTCTCTCTTGGAACCAGTCCTTCCCCGCCCCCACCATAGTTGACTTGCCGGATCCCGCGGTTCCGATAAAGAATATCGCTCTCATTTCTTCATCATCCTTCAACATCAGGCCGTTTCTCTTTACAGTAATCCGGGTCTCCAGAAACTTTCTTCGGCGGCGGCCTTGATGAAGATTTCCTTGATTCATCAACTCTCGTTAGGGGCGGTAAAAAATGATATTAAGAGCTCTCCGAAGGAAGGACACATGATGACCCCTAGCGTAGTCGCTAGCATGGGCACTTTTCGGGTTAGGGTGAAGGTGAAGAGAAGTCTTCCCAGAATCGATCTGGTTGCTACAGAAGTGGGGCCGCTCGAATCCGGGTCCACGGTAGAGCTGGAGAGGTGGCAGGCCGAGGTTCTGGCGCGTCACGGTGTAGTGGAGTGGCCCCTGGATTCGAGGTCGCTCCTCACCGAGGCCTACTCGAGGAGGGATCTAGAACAGGAGAGCAGGGCCCTTCGCCCCGAGGGAAACCCCATCTGGATAATTCCAGACATCGTAGAAGCTATGAGACGGGAGGGCGTCTTGGAGCAGAAGGCGGAGGCGATTAGGTCTCTCCTAGAGGACTTGGTCTCGATCCGGCTGAACAAGATCATAAGGATGGCTAGGCTGGGACAGAACGATCTCCGACCCCTTGGGGACGAGGAGAGGTGGCTCTACAGTTCATTGCTTGGAATATTCGAGAAGTGGAGAGAGGATACCGAATCTCTCCTGGACCTGGAGGGGTAGGTAGATAGATGAGGGACAGTTTTCTCGAATTCCTCAGATCGGCAACCCGAGACGGCTCCCTTATCTATCGCCAGGCAGTTAGGGAGATGCTCGTCGAAGACAGGTGCTCCCTAGTCATAGACTTTGAGGATTTGCGCAGCTTCGACCCAGAGCTCGCTAGGGAGCTCATAGACAACCCCAAGCAGGCGATTGAAGCGGCATCCCAAGCTATCAACGATCTGCTCAGGCTCGAGGGAGAAGAGGAGCTAGAGGAGGTCCATGCGAGGTTCAAGAACCTCCCCAAGATAACCCAGATACGCGAGATCAGGGCCAGACACATAGGTAGGCTGATATCAACCGAGGGGGTCGTCACCCGCGTCACCGACGTGAAGCCCGAGATAAGCGAGGCGATCTACAGGTGCGAAAGGTGTGGGGAGACGATAGGCGTCCTCCAGTCTGGGAACAAGCTTAGGACTCCGGCCGTCTGCGAGAACAGGTCCTGCGCCTCCCGTGGGCCCTTCACCCTGGTGGGAGAGCAGTCCAAGTTCATAGATTGGCAGGGGATGAGGATACAGGAGAAGCCCGAGACGCTGAGAGGCGGCAGGATGCCGGTATACATAAACACCATACTGAGAAATGACCTGGTCGAGACCGTCCAGCCGGGCAACAGGGTTACCCTAACTGGGATCGTCAAGGCAACGCAGCCGATGGGAGGCCGGTCGAGTGGAACCGTCCTTGAGAAGCACATCGAGGTTAACTACGTAGAGGCCCAGGAGCGAGGGATAGAAGAGATAGAGATCTCCCGTGAAGACCTGGTGGAGATCGAGAGGCTGTCCAAGGACCCTTTGGTCTGTGAGAAGATCGTCAAGTCCATAGCTCCCTCGATCTGGGGATTTGACCCTATCAAAGAGGCAATTGCGCTGCAGCTCTTCTCAGGAAAGTACAGGACACTTCCGGATGGGACGTGGCAGAGGGGAAACATAAACGTTCTTCTGGTTGGGGATCCCGGCGCTGGGAAGAGTGCCCTACTGACGTATACGAAGAATCTTGCTCCAAGAGCGGTGTATGCCTCCGGAAGATCGAGCTCGGCGGCGGGTCTGACGGCGGCAGTCCTGAGGGACGAGATGAGCGGCGGGTTCGTCCTCGAGGCCGGCGCCCTGGTTCTGGCAGACGGCGGCGTTGCCTGCCTCGACGAGTTCGAGAAGATGAACGAACAGGATAGGGCGGCTATCCACGAGATCATGGAGCAGGGCACCCTATCCATAGCCAAGGCCGGAATCGTCGCCACGCTGAATGCCAGGACGTCTGTTCTCGCAGCTGCGAATCCGAAGTTCGGGAGGTTTGACTCCTACAGAAGCATACCCGAGCAGATAGATCTTCCGCCTACAATCCTTTCACGATTCGACCTGATCTTTCCGATAAAGGACACCCCCAAGGAAGACAAGGACAGGATGATCGCGCAGCACATCCTTAGGTACAGGTCCATGTCGGAGGACTCCCTCGTCCAGGTCATCGATCCCGACCTGCTGAGAAAGTACATCAGTTATGCCAGGCAGAATATACAGCCCGAGCTAACCAAAGAGGCGGCCAAGAGGATCGAGGACTTCTACGCAGATATGCGTAGGGCTGGAACCGAGGGGAACCCGGTGCCTATAACGCCGCGACAGCTCGAATCCATCATCAGGCTTTCAGAGGCAAGGGCGAGGATGCGGCTGAGCCGCGAAGTGACGGTTGACGACGTTGAACACGCCATAAGCCTCATGGAGCACTGTCTCAAGAGCGTCGGAATAGACCCGGAGACCGGGAAGCTTGACATCGATAAGATGCTGACTGGGAAGTTCAGATCCCAGTGGGACAAGCTCGCAAGCCTCAGCGACCTGATAAACACCCTCTGTGAGCAGCACGGCGCCGTTCCGGTGAAGGAGATCTTGGAGAAGGCCCAGGAGAAGGGAATTGACCCCAAGGATGCGAACAGGCTTCTGAACGAGATGAAGAGAAGAGGGGAGATCTACGAGCCGAGGCTGGGGTACCTGAGCAAGGCTTAGGCCCTGAAAAGATAGATAAGACCTCCTACAGGAGGATCAGGAGGATTGTGGTGGTGAGTTGATTCCCCTCGACAGGGTCAGTGTTCTCCTGCAACGTTACGATCTGTGCGACGCGTGTCTTGGACGACAGTTCAAACTTCTCGTAGAAGGCGAGACGAACGCGGAGCGCGGGAAGAACATAAGGTCAATGATACGAGGGGCGACGCCACCTGAGAAATGCTACATCTGCTCTGCGATCAGGCCTATTCTCCCGAAACTTGAGGAGAAGGCCCTTCAACAGTTGGAGAAGCTCTGCATCGACAGCCTGTTGGTTGGAGTCACGGTTCCGGACGATGTCATCGAGACGGAGGATACAATCCGCCTCAGATACGGCCTTGTCAACGGCGAGTCTATAAAGAGGGAGCTCGCCAGAGAACTCGGCGAGCGCTTGGCTGAGAAGACGGGGCTGGAAATCGACTTTGAAAGGCCAGATGTCACTCTGATCTTCGACCTTTCGGAGAGGAGGCCGAGGGTTACCGTACAGATTAACCCCGTGTTCATATTCGGGAGGTACAGGAAGTTCGAACGGGGGCTCTCGCAGACGGATCGCTACTGCAGAAAGTGCCGGGGAAAGGGATGCGAGGAGTGCGGCTTCACGGGCCTAGAGACCTCTGAGAGCATTGAATCGATGATTGCCATAAAGGCGCTCGAAGCTTTCAGGGGAGAGGGGTGGCGCTTCCACGGCTCGGGGAGGGAAGATGTGGACGCAAGGATGCTTGGAAACGGCAGGCCATTCGTCCTGGAGATCTTGAAGCCGAAGACTCGACATGTGGACCTCGCAGCCCTCCAGGCGGAGGTGAACTCATCCTTCGCCGGCCGGATAGAGATCGTGGGTTTGAGGCGGTCGAGCAGGAGAGAGATGCAGCGGATAAAGACCAGGAAGTTCGACAAGACCTACGAGGTTACGGCTCGATATTCCGGTGACCTGGACGATTGTCGTCTCGAATCGCTCGTCGAAGAGCTGTCGGGCTGCGAGATAAGGCAAAGGACGCCGCTGAGAGTCCTGCCGCGAAGGAAGGATATGGTCAGGAAGAGGTTGGTAAAGTACCTGGAGATCCTCGAACACGACGGGGATGTGAAGACGTTTCGGGCCCGGCTGAGATGTGAAAGCGGACTCTACGTCAAGGAACTCTTCAACGGCGACCAGGGCAGAACCGAGCCAAACGTCAAGGACCTTCTCGGAGTTGAGGAGATCTCGGTAGAAGAGCTGGACGTGGTAACGTTCCACGACGACTTCGGATGGTAGCTCGGCGAGACGTGGATGGCAAGTGAAAAACGCCTGGTGGGGAAAGATATATTTATGGATGGGGCCCGAGGAGAACCAGGACGGTCCGGACTGAAGCCCGGTTTTCGCGTCTACGCAACTTTAATGGTGGTAGCTGTTCTACGGTGCTTGGCATGGTCGAGAGATCTAGGGGCTCGAGGTCAAAGACTAGACATAAGCTCTCGAAGCACTACAAGGAGAGAGGAATTCCTAGGACCAGGATGGTTACCCAGACCTTTGAAGAGGGCGACCTAGTACATATACGAATCGATCCAAGCGTGCATCGGGGGATGCCTCACCCGAGGTTTCACGGCTACACCGGCGTCGTCATCGGGTCCAGAGGCAGGGCATATCTGGTTAGGTTTACCGACGGCGGAAAAGAGAAGACGATAATCGTTTCCCCGGAGCATATGCTCCGGCAGAGGTGAGATCTCTTGCTTGCCAAGGAGATAGTTTCCGAAAGGTACGTGACGACGCCGGAGGTTAAGGAGATCCTGGCCAAGCGTGCCAAACAAGACGAACTCAGGTACGAGCAGCGCACCACGCTGGAATACGCCACCCGGTTCTCTAGGACAACTGCCAAGGAGGCTCGGAGGATCGTAGAGGAGCTGATGGGGAAGGTCGACGGATTGAAAGAGCACCAGGCCGTCCTAATCGTGAACCTCCTACCCATAGACAAGCAGGATCTCCAGTTGATCTTCGCCAAGGAGAGGATACGTCTGGACGACGCGAAGATCGACACGATCCTTAAAATTGCAAACAGCGCCAAGCTACTTGACATATCAAAGATAAGGAAGGAGCTGCAGGAGGCTGCCGAGGAGAGGAAGAGAGCGGAGGAAAGGGAGAGGAAGGAGCTGGAGGAGGCCGCCAAGGCGGCTCAACAAGCTGCCGCAGAGGCCGCTAGGGAGGCCGCCGAGCCTGCCGAGCCGGAGGCCACCTCCGAGGCGGCTGACGACAAGAACTGAGGCAATTGGGGGATGTCTAAGTGTTTGAGACATACGCCTACGTTCTAGACTACCTGAAGGAGGGGTACCCGGAGGACGATCGCCCCAGCTACCTCAAGGAGCCCATCGTTCAGCTCGTCGGCGAAAGCCGGTTCACGCTCCTTGAGGCCACGCCGAAGCCCAAGGTAGAGATAGAGGTCTACGAGAGGGTGTTTGTTGGAAAAGCTGAGAGGGACAAGATAAAGTTCATAAAGAGGAGGATCAGCTACGACGAACTGACCTCCGCTGCAAAGGTGGAGCTCCCGTACGTGGTGGAGAAGATAGTTACAGCACGTGAGAAGGACTTCGTCGAATGGTTCAACAAGGCTCCACCTCTAACGACCAGGATGCATTCGCTCGAGCTCATCCCGGGCATCGGCAAGAAGATCATGTGGGAGATACTGAGCGAGCGGAAGAGAAAGCCCTTCGAGTCCTTCCAGGACATCGCCGAGAGGATTCACCTGATGCCAGATCCGAAGAAGGCGATCGTAAAGAAGATACTCTCCGAGATCCAGGAGCAGGATAAGTACTACCTGTTTGCCAGCGTGATGAGGAAGTGATGCCGTTGTGGGCGCTCCATACAGGCCCTTCAGGCCGAAACGCAGCCTCGACCAGTACTTCCTAGTGGATCGAGCAGTGCTAGAGAGGGAGCGGGACCTGGCTGAGATCTCTCCGTCAGACACGGTCCTTGAGATCGGCGCTGGAACAGGAAATCTGACGAGGCTCCTAGCGGAGCGGGCCGGAAAGGTCTTCGCCGTAGAGAAGGATCGGAGCCTGGCCACCATGCTCTCACGGACAACGCCGGAAAACGTCGAGGTTGTGGTTGGGGATGCGTTGAAGGTCGAATTCCCAGCCTTTGACAAGCTGCTCGGCAACGTTCCCTATTCGATTTCAACCCCCCTGCTTCTGAAGGCCTTTCGGCATCGATTCTCCCTAGGCGTGCTCTGCCTCCAATACGAGTTCGCCCTGAGAATGGTTGCTCAGCCGGGGACAAGCGACTACTCGAGGCTTTCCGTCCTGACCGCGTTGAACACAGAGAAGGTCGAGCTGATCTGCAGGGTGCCAAGGACGGCCTTCCGGCCATCTCCAAGGGTGGACTCGGCCGTGGTGAGATTTGTCCCAAGGCCTAGCGGCGTTGACAGGACCACGTCGGAGGTTATCAGGATGATGTTCTGCCACAAGAGGAAGACCTTGGCCAACGCCCTCAGGGACTCCAGGCGGGAACTGCAAAGCCTTCTAGACTTGGACTGGAGGGAGGCGGTCCGCCTAGTGGGCAAGGAGAGAGCTAGGAGAGTGCTCGAGCTTTCGCCGGTTGAGGTCTTGGAGGTAGCGAGAAGGATCAGCCAGGGAGCCGGCGGAGAATAGGATTATTAGCGTTGGAAAGACTAGCAGAGGTGGGATGATAGGCCTAAGCGACTACATCTTGTTCCTCCTCTCGCTCAAGAAGAGGGGGAAGCTGGTCGATCTGGGGCACATAGTTGAGAAGTGCGGTAGGGATATGGGGGAAAATGATCGATCTGTAATCGAGGCCACCCTCAGTAGTCTGGTCGAGCGGGGCGATGTCGCTGTCGAGGGCAGCATGTATAGAGCCACGGATCGAGGACGAGAACGGTTTTCACTGATCTTTCAGGAAAGAAGGGAGGAGTTCGCGTCTCTCAACGAAGCCTGGTCAATGGTTTACGTCGCCAAGAACTACTATCCCCACGTGGCGGACGTCATAGCCGACCTCTGCAGAGGCAGATACGTAGGATTCTTCTGCGTATTCACAGACAAGCACTTCTTCAGAAGGAAGCTCGGAAAGGACTACATAACGATCAACTCTCCGTCGGATCTTCTCAGGCTCGTCGACATCCACTACATAGACGTGATTCCATGCGTCCACAGGGTGGGAGAGCAGAGGCCGGACTGGCTAGTCGTCGACCTGGACGCTGGAGATCTGGTTAGCTTTTCTGATGTGAAGCGAGCTGCCATACTCACCTACAGGGCCCTCGAGGGCCACGAGATGAGACCGGCGCTAAAATTCTCCGGTGGAAGGGGATTCCAAGTATGGGCGGCTGTTAACGATTTCGAACTGCCTTCGGAGTACCGGGGCTATCCACATGCTAGGAAGACCAAGGGTTCTGGCTACTTCTTCCTCTTCGCCGATATGGTCGCCTACTTGGAAAGTTCTATTCGCAGCGAGATGGAAGGGAAGACGACATCGGTTGTCTCTGACAAGTCGAAACGGCGGGACAA
>CAYWSC010000013.1:0-14424 GCA_964460695.1 Hadarchaeota archaeon (SeqCode) | reverse complement strand
CGAGCTTCGCCTCCTCGACAGGGCGAGTGAGATGCTGGAGAGGGGTATCTACCGAGCCGCAGAGTTCTATTGCCAGGCGGCGAGACAGGGGCTTACGGAGAAGCAGGTTCCTCAGCGCTCCATCCTTTCCACAGTCTCTGCGATGCTTGGAGCCGGGCTCGTCTCGAGGAACCGGAGGCCGCCCCACCGAGCACGCCAACCATTACGGAGAGAAGATGTTCGATCATCCAGAGAGATGGCCGCCCGACCCCGATGACGGATTTCCTTTTGGCGAGACCGAGGTTTGGCGGTGTTTAAAGCGCACCGCAGACCTATCTATCTGGCTTGCCCGAGCCAATTTGATCGTCCAGGGCCTGGTAGATGATGGCTCCCTCGGTATCCCTGGGCACCGGCGTCCCGAGCAGGTGGCATATCGTCGGGACGATGTCCGTCAGCCACACCGTCCTCTCCAACACTTCTCCCCTCCTTATGCCAGGTCCCATCATCAGCAGGAGCGAGGTGTTTGAGGACAGCCCAAAGGACGCGGTGGAGAGCTGGAGTCCGTGGGTCCCGCCGAAGGGCTCCTTCACGGTGAAGAGGACGTCCCCTATCTTCTTGGACATCGGGTCACCGTAGAGACCTACATACCTCATGTCCTTCTTCCTCAGCACCAGGTTGTACGGATGCAGCCCGGTTCTGGGGTCGACGTAGGCGTGGAGAGTCGCAACGACCTCGTCTACTGTCGATTCGTAGTCTGATGGGTCAACGACCCCCTCCGGCTCCCTACCCCTGACGTTTACGTTTACAAAGACAGCGTTGTTGACGTATGCCCTTGTCTTGGGCCAGCATATCGATCCATCAGCATTCCTAGCCAACAGCCCGGCCTCCTCGAGAACCTTCGACGTGTCCACCCTGAGGTGCCCGGGCAGGCCGCCGTGGTCGGAGACCACGAAGAGGACGGTGTCATCGTCCATGACCTCCATTATCCGGCCCAGCATACGGTCGAGGCTGGCGTAGAGGGCCTCTATGAAACCGAGGTACCTGTCCCCCAGCGAGCGGTCATCCGGGTTGGTGGCTGGGTCAGCCACGTCGAGGCAGTGGTGGTTTGCACAGTCTATGCAGTGCGCCTGCATCATCAACAGGGTCCACTCCCTGGTCCTCGTCAGGTACTCTATGGCCTTTGAGAACCACTGGTGCTGGTACTCCGCTAGGTCTAGCATGACCGTCTCGCTGAACCACGCCTTGGATCTGTCGTGGCCGAGTCCCTCCCATCCTATGTCCGTTATGAACGGGCCGACGTTTTCGTAGAGCTCTCTGCTCACCTGCTCGGGATAGGCGTAATGGTCCACATCCATGATCTGCGTCGCATAGATCTTGACGACCTTTCCGTCCGGCGAGAGCTCTTCCAGTCTAAACCTGAAGCTCCCCTCCCTCATCCCGTCTATTGTGCGGAAAGGCTCGAGAAGCCATTCAGACCACTCCCCCTGCCCCATGTCGGCGAGTAGCTCTCCAAAGGACGGGTCGCGGGCGATCTGCACCCTCTCATATTCGCCGCCCGAGCCGAGAACCCTGACGTAGAAGGTTTTTCCCGGGGGGAGGAGCTTGCAGACAGGGGTGGAGAGGCTAACCGAGCCCGGCTTGGGCCTTCCAGAGTCCGGGACTCCGTAGAGGGTCGTGCCCTCGTCTAGGCCAGCCCCGACAGACTCCCCGCCAATCCCCCTCGCCTCGAAGCGAAGCTCTCCCACGAGCTGGGTCCTCCCATCTTGGTCTCTCTTCTCCACCAGCTCCAACGGAGCGTTTCGCGGAGGGATCGTGGAGAACATGTGGGCGCCGTCAATCTGGTGGGCACATGGACGGACGTGGCAGCCACATACCTGGATGCCGTTGCGCATCGTTGGCGGGTGCGAGCCCGGGTACTTGATGAGAATCGTCCTCTTCCCGACTCTCTCCAGGGCGTCCCATATGAACTCAGCCTGGCACTCCTTCGAGGTGTACCCAGCCATCCAGCGTCCGTGGAGCTCAGGAGGCTGGAACACCTGGAAGGACATCACCTTGTGTGTGCCATTCCAAGCCCCCGTCGCGATCGTCGTCCAGTTTTCCGGCGTCGAGGTCGGCAGAGAGGATAGGCAGTAAGGGGCGAATACGCCCTCCCTCATGATCCTCTGGATGTTGGGTAGCTCCCCCTTTCCGATCATGTATCTTACGAAGGCGGGGTTAGCCCCGTCCAGACCGACGACTATGCATCTAGACACCATCTAGGTGGGCACCTCCCTTTGGGATCCCTTTGCGGATCCTTCCTCGTGATCTGGAGCCTCAACCATAAGGCTCCTTCCCTCAAGCCAGTCTGCAGATACTCCGAATATGGATAGCACGGTAGGTGCGAAGTCTACAAGGTGTACAGCGCCTGGCTCTGCGTCCCTCAGATTCTGGATTGAGAAGGCCATAAACGAGAACATCGAGCCCACCTCAGTCTCGTACCCGGGAAGGCAGCCGTGGTGCTGGGATGAGTGGCCAGGCGGGCATATCGAGAGGAAGACTTCCTCTGGAACGGCTGGGTCGGGCGAGAAGTAGCCCTCCTCGAGGAAGAAGAAGATATCACCTCTCTCCCGCCCCCAGAGGCGCAGCGCGGATGCCTCTTCGCGTCGAAGAGCAACGGAGACCACATGTCTCTTCGTCTGAGGGTCGACCAGAGACCTCAGGACCTCTATGACCTCTTCCCTGACAGATTCGTACTGATCGGTTGGCACGGGGCCCGGCGGGTCTCGAGCGGAGGTGTTCACGAAGATCTCGTTGTTCTGGACTATGACCTTTGACCTTCCCCGGTCTATCTGCCTTGGACTCTCGTTGGATGCCGCGACGAGGCCCCTCTGCTCAAGGGCCTTCGAGACCGAGACCACCCTTCTATACCCCACGTTTCCATGGTCGGTGGCCATCGCGAAGATCGCGTCGGGGTCCTGCTCCTGGATGGTTTCCAGGATCAAGTCCACGGTTCCGTACCACCGCCTCACGGCGTCCCAGTTGGATTCAAGATTCTCCGGGTCGTAGCAGATCGACTGCGGATCGATCAGGCCGAGGTAGAAATGCCCAACCCCGTCCGTGGTGTTGTGCCTGTGGAACCACAAGGCATCGTCGTGCCGCGAGATGAGACCCGATATCCTCGCGAACCACAGGGCATGGCGCCTCTCCTCCTCTAGAGCCGTGTCCAGATCTGCGAGGCCGTGGTGAAACAACGGGAAGCCCTTGACGGGTGGCAGGCCGGCAACCTCTAGTATCTTCTCCTCTATCTTCCTAGGCAGGGCGAAGTCGCGGGTGGATCTGAGAGGTGAGACGTATAGTTCAGAGGACTTCTCATCGTATCTGACGGCTGTGCAGCCCCGGCGCGGCGGGTCGCCTTCGAGGACGAGCTCCACGGGCTGGGACAGAACTCCGAGGGGAACCCTGCCACTTGCACTGGTTCTCCCCTTCACCCGGAATTCGAGCTGGTCCGAGAGGGAGAACTCCACCTCTGCGACGACCGACCCGTCGGCCGCCATGAGGGGAACGCTTCCCCCCGCGCCGCTCTGAACCCTCATCCTCACCGCTTCTGACAGGGTCTCAGGGTGCCCGACGAAGAAGCTTTTCTCGGCGGGTTCGTTGTGCTCTATGTTTGCCAGTCCAACCGGAATCCCCCGCTCCTCCAGCGCCTCCCAGAAGTACCGTAGTGGCCTGTCGGAATAGGGTCGGCCGTGGCTGCCCGAGTGAAGCCCGCTGACAATGGTCGTCCAGTTGACCGAGGTTACCGTTGGGAGGGAGGGAAGCGCCCTCGTCCACCACCCGTTTGAGAGGATCCTCGCCATCGCCGGCATGGTTCCATCGCGGGCTAGGGTGGTGATCATGGTCGGCGGTGCGCCGTCGAGACAGACGCAGTACACCCTTGGCAATTCATCACCTAGAGACTAGCGTCGATGGTCAGAAGGAGGCCAGCACAGTCGCCGGTCACTCCTCAGTCCGGATCCTGGCCTGCGGCCCACGCCGTGCCCCTTCGCAGCAGCAGAGCGAAGGTCTCGTTTCTACAGGCCTGCGGGTTGTGCCCTAGAGCTAGGTAGAAGATTCGGCCCTTGCCCCAGTCCTTTGTCCAGGCCACCGGCATCGCCTCGCCCTTGTAGAGGGCCGTGCAGAGGACGTTGACTCTCTGATCGTAGCTGAGGATGTACTGCTCGTCCTCGACCATAAACTCCTCCAGTCCCCTGGTGATGGGGTGTTCGGTGTCGACGACGCTCACCTGGTAGGTCCGGAACCTCGGGTGGGTCACGAAGTGCCCGCCGATCATCGCCCTGTAGGCGGGGTCGTCCCGAAAGGAGTCGGCCGCCGAGTGTATTCCGACGAAGCCCCCACCCTCCTTTATGAAGTTGGAGAGCCCGTCCCTCTGCGAATCTGTTATCTCGCCGACCGTGTAGTAGAAGACGACGACGTCGTAGCCCCGTAGGCTCTGAAGGACAGAGAGGTCCTCCTCGACCTTCTCGACCTGAAAGGACCCGTCCTCGCGCAGTATTCTCTCAAGCTCCTTTCCAACTCCGCGGAAGTCGTGGATCTCTCCGCCGACCAGGAGAAGGGTTCTCACCGTCATGCGAACGGGTCTTGGGAGCGGGATAAATACTTATCCGTTTCTAGAAGAACTGTGGACAAGTCATCGCTCCGCAGCCCGCCGATGGGACACAGCGGGACCTCGGGGCTAATCTAACTTCGTTAGCGGTCAGAGAAAGAGACGCGCTCTTTGGTCTGGGAGGGATGTGGACACAACCTTCTGACGGAGGCACGTGCCCTCCACATACCTAGAATCCCTCCCTCGATGCCGACGGATGCGAGTATTTCTGGTCAAGAGGCTACCGGAGAATAGGACCTTCCTGGGAAACCGCCAGATCCGGGCAGCGGGAGAGGCTCCACGCGGAGCCGGACTCTTGAACGAACAGCTTAATAACCGGCGCTCAAGAGGCGCGAAGCATGCTCTTCGTAAATCACTGCCACGTTTTTCCCGAGAGCCCGGATTTGGAAGCGAACCTTGGAATAATCGGGACGCTCGACAGACTGGCTGACACCATGAAGAAATGCGGAATAGGAAAAGCCGTCGTATTCGCCCCTTTCGAGGAATGGGGGTGGCGCCCATCTATCGGAGAGAGTCCCAACCATTGGCTGGCCGAGAAGCTACAGAGCTATCCAGAAATCGTGGGGTTCGCATGCATCAACCCGAAATCCTCCGAGGCGGTCAAAGAGCTTGAAAGGGCACGGGAGGAAGGCCTGTTGGGCGTCAAGCTCCATCCAGCTATACACAAGTTTAGGCTGAACGACACGAATATCTTCCCCTTCTACCAGAAGGCTGAAGAACTCGGGATGATACTGGATTTCCATACGGGTTCTCACGGCTGGCGCCTGCTGGAGTACCAACCTCTTCTGCTCGACGATGTCGCCTTCGCTTTTCCAGATCTGAAAATAGTGATAGAACATGTCGGGGGGCGTCACTTCTACGGTCAGGCATTGGCATTGCTAATGGACAAGAAAAACGTCTACGCCGGAATTTCCAGCTGCCTCGACGAAGGGAACAAGAGCTGGTTTCTTGGCCCAGCAACAGTCGAGGAGATCGCCTCCCTTGTTGGACCGGACAGGATGATCTATGGAACAGACTTCCCGTACAACGACTGGAGACGTACCCGTAGAGACATTGAGATCATCAGGACCCTAGACCTACCCGAATCGGCAAAGGAACGCATCCTTGGAGGAAGTCTGGAAGGCTTGCTGAAGGAGGCGCAGCAGGGCTAAGCCTGGGCTTCTTGCGCGAGCGAGCTTGCCACCGGCCACTCCTCGGCCTATTGCCTTTCAAGCTTTGGGATACAGCTCACTTTATCTGCCCTTCCCTGGAGGATCGAGAAGAGGATGCTCGAGCTGGCCGGTCTGCGAGGCTCCCTTCTTCGAGAATTTCGACCATTCCTCAACTCCCTCCAACAGATATTTAGGTGGGTCTCTTGAGTGGGACCAGAGGCTCTACCCTTGACTAGGAGTTCGACAGGTTCGCTAGGTGTGACTTCCATCTCGATAGTACTCTTGTTCATGCTTCCATGGGTGGTGGGTCAGCCAACCGATGAGACACAGGGACAGGTGCTCTGGTCGTATCCGTGCGGGTATTGCAGAGTCTCCATCTCCAGAGACGGGGCCCTTGTCGCGGCAGGGAACCCTGGCGTGAATGGTTCGGTCCTCTATCTCTTCAACACTGAAGGTGACCAGCTTTGGAGATCCGAGTTTGATGGCGGCATAAGGTCGGTCTCGTTTTCCCCGGACGGAGGATACCTAGCCGTTACGGAGGGCCCGCGGGTGCGGCTGCTGGACACCCAGGATGGGCACGGCATATGGAACTTTACGACGGGGGACGAAGCTATGTCCGCCCAGCCCTCAGTCGATGCGCGATACGTGATCGCCGGCAGCAGAGATCGAAGGATCTATCTTCTGAATCAGACAGGGTCTCTCATCACATGGGTGGAGACGGGGGCTCAGGTCTACTCCGTCTCGGCGACCCGAGGCGGAGAGCTCATGGTCGGGTCGAGCAAAGACGGAAAGGCCTATGTCCTCACAACCGATCCGCCCGGGCTCCTCGGATCCGTGGAGATCGGCGGGAGTCTATACGACATCGCAGCGTCCGAGGACGGGAGGTATGCCGTCGCAGGGTCTTCAGATGGCAGCGTGGCGCTGATAGATCTTCAAAATGTGCGGATCGTTTCGTCTCTTAAAGCGGGGGAGGCTTCGACATCTGTGGCCATCAGCTCAAACGGAAGCGTGGCCGTTGCCGGAAGCAACGACCTGAAGGCGTACGTCTTCGGCGAGACGGGCGCGTCCAACTGGAGCTTCGCGACGCGGGGCGCCGTCTACGGTACGGCCATCTCCAGCGAGGGCCGGTACGTGGCGGTAGGGTCAACCGATAGGAAGGTCTACTTCTTTCAATCAGCATCGTCCAGGCCTGTGTGGATCAGCGAAAACATCTCCAGGATAAATAGTCTCGGCATGTCAGCTGACGGTTCCCTCATAGCCACCGGAACCTCCGGAGGCGTCTGGCTTCTCAGAGGAAGGGTGGTCGAGGTCACTCCTGTAGCCCTGCTAGTAGTCATTGCAGCCGGCTTGCTGCGGCTCTCTAGAAGTCGGCCATTGTAGCTGGAATGAAAGCGATGACCAGGAGGAGGTCGTGTGAAGCAGGAAGACGTGGCAAATACCCCTTTCACCCTATGCTACTCGGCCTTTCCAACGAGATACCTAGATGACTATGCCGAGGAGATCTCCTCGATATACGACGGATTCTTCTTCCCCATCGGGTCGTGGAGGAGAGGATGCGAGGAGAAGCTGGGGATAGACGGACGGCCGCCGCTGGACCGCGGCTGGGTCGAATCAGCCCGCTCCAACCTGGCCTCTCTACGCAGGGCTGGGGCACAGGAGAACTTCCTAACCGTCTGTTTCGACAAGGAGGGCGAGTGGCCGTCGCCTGCGACGATACTGGATCCGTCCTACCAAGACAAGATGGGTAGGTATTTCTCAAAGATAGCTCTCTCGGCTAGGAGACTCGGCTTCCGGGGTGTTTGCATCGACGTCGAGTATCCGTATCCCCGCTACGAGGTCGAGCACCCAGTCTATCGGTACGAAGACTACACGGTCGGCAGGCTCCTTGCCGAGAGTAGAAGGGAGGGACGCATCGTTGCTGCAAGCATCCTTGATCAGTATCCCGATGTCCCGGTGATCACGCTTCCCGGCAACCTGCGCTGCAGACCCATAGTACGCTCGTTCCTCGTCGGAATCCTTGAGGAGATGGCGAGAAGGGACTCCAAGGGAGGGCTGCATCTTGGATCCGAGTTCACCTACTCCCTCAACGACCCAGTTACCAACGTTGCAGCTGTCCTTGCAGACGAGGGGATAGTTGACTTCATCTCCTCGGAGGAGGTCGCGGACTACTGGAGAAGGGCCTGCACAGTCGCCCCAGGCGTTTGGCCTCTGCACATGGTTGAGACCGGCGGGGAGGGCTACCCGGAGAGGCCGTGGTCCGACGAGCTGTCGGAGCTGTCGGACCAGCTTGCGATACTCCGCAGACTATCGGAAAGATACGTCTGGGTCTATACAGGAGCCCCGTCTTGGTTAGTTGACCCAGAGGCCGCACCCAGATACGGGATCTCGCAAGCTCGGTTTGAAAAGCGGGACGTCGACCTCCAAGAATGGCATCAGGTCCTGAGACGCAGGCTCACCATTGACTCGGCCCTCGAGGAACTGGTCGAAGCCGTACAGAACTACAGACTGCACAGAATCGGTTCCGAGGAGCTGTGCGACCGGTTCGGAACGCCGGCCAGCTGGTGGGTTCTCGGGCCGCTCGGCAATCCTCACACCCACCCGGAGTTCGCCGCCGAGGAGTCCAGGGAGGAGAGCATAGACCCCTACAGGCCGTATCACGGACGCGACGGGGTGGTCAGGTGGTTCCTCTTCCACAATAATGACCCAAGGGGGATCGTCAGCTGCAGGTACGTGTTCGACTGGAGGCGAACAGACGACGCATCGGCAAACTTTGCCAGCTTCGTTCACGTCCAAAGGCCTATGGACCTTCTGCTCAACGTGGGGTGGGACGACGGGATCAGGGTGTGGCTGAACGATAGGCTGGTTTTCGACAGGGCGGAGTATCCACCCGAGGGGCATGGCTTCCAGTACCGGGATAGGTACTGCTTCGAAGACAGGGTTCGGGTCAGACTACCCAGAGGGACAAGCAAGCTCTTTGTCACGTCGATAAACTCCCACGGAAACTGGATTTTCTCACTGAGGCTGACAGGGGAAGATGGCATCCCTCCCGCCGGTCTCCAGTTCCGCCTCGATTGGGCTTAGATCCAGCAGCACCGTCTCCCTCTCGAGGGCGAACGCAGAGCGGGCGCACAGGCCCGAAAACCAGGGGGACGTGATCTGAGCCTCAGGGTGGCAGCGTCGACAATCGGGATGCAGCAGCACACTGGCCGCAGGTTTATCTGTTGTTGGGATGCTGGGCGGAACGACAGATTTGAGCGTAGGATGATGCATCGAAGCAGACTCGGCTGACTCCGTGGAGATGCACAATCCTTAAGAGGGTCAAACACGCTGTGGGAACCGGGAAGCCGATGGAAATCGCCCGGAAAGGAACTCCTCTGTGGCTGGCCGCCCTGGCGCTCTCCATAGGCATCCTCCTCGCGTCCCTTGGGTGGCTGCTGAAGGTGGAGTGGTTCGTCCCATTTCCACCGTCTGTCCGCAGCGCAGCGCAGGCCTGCGGCTTCCTCCTCCTCGCAGGCTGTGCTCTCGGAGTAGTCTCGGTTCTGGTCTTCAGGCGGCAAGAGAGATGGTCGCTTCTAGCCGGCTCGCTTTGCCTCCTCCTGTTCGCCCTCGCGACGGCGTTGACGGTGGCTCTTGGCGGGGTCAGCTGGACAGTGCCACGCCTTTCCGTCGCTGCAAGCAGGGCCTCGGCCTGCTTCATGCTTGCGCTGATGTCGCTCATCCTCGCCCTGGGTCTGCGCCGCCTGAGGGCGGGACAGCTTCCCACCCTGGCTATTCTCGTTGCCACGTGTATGTGCGTCCTGGTCCCCCTCCTAGTGCTGCTTCGGTTCCCCCTGGTCTCTGGGCTGTCCGACGGGCTACAGCTCTTCCTAGAGCCCGTGCTGAGCATAGCCGGTGCGCTTCTTGTCCTCGTAGGAGTGAGGGTCTCGACGAGGGACGGATCCCTCACTGCCTGGGGAGGTCTCTGGGGTCTGGCCGCAATCTCGCTTGCCGCCTTCGCAGCGTCTCTGATCGGGGCGGGACGTTGGGCTCCATGGGCCATGGCTTCGCGGCTATCGGGCCTGTCGTTGCTAGCCGCGTTTCTCCTTCTGACCTACACCGGCTATGCGGAGCGGAGGGCCATATCTAGTCCGGTGAGGCTTCCGAGGGAGATCCGAGTTGCCGCGGCAAGACCCAGAGGCATCTACGCCTTCGTGCTGGTCGGCCTCTCGGGCATCTGGCTGGCCGGCCCTCTGGGGATCCTGTCGAGCCTAGATAGGTTCATCTGGCGCTCAACAGGTCCCGTCTGGGAGGGCCTGTGGCGCATCGCCCCCCTCGGAGTACAGCTCCTGCTGGTGGGCACCACAATCCTCCTGACGCTCAGTTTCGCTAGACTGGCCGGGATCACGCTTTCTTGGACCTTGTCATCTGCCAGCCGGCGGGGCGGGCTCTGATGGGGAACATTCCCCCCGAGCCCCCAATGAGATTTTCAGAAGATTTTCGATACCATCTCGTCCGACATTAATAAGCCTAGAGAAGAGATGCGAGTTCTGAGGAGGAGGGGCATATCTCCTTGGAAAACCCGGGGAGGGAAATATAGGCCCCAGGCTAGGTGGAGTGGAATATGTTCGAAGCCGTAGTTCTCGCTGGTTACCTGGTCTTCATGTTCGCCATAGCATCCAGCACCGAGAGAGCCTGGCTGGAGTCGGTGCGTGACCTGGAGCTGAGACTTCTGCTTGCACGCCGCGCCTCATCCCAGGCAGCTGGCCATCCCGTCTATCCCGTTATGTAGGGCAGCGCTGCCCTCAGGCCCTCCAGGACGAAGTTCACCCCGATGGCTGTTAGAAGCAGGCCCATCACCCTCCTTATCACGCGCATGCCGGTCAGCCCTATCCTCGCCGAGATCCTTGCTCCAGCATCGAGTATGACGAACGAGGCGAGCATCACGATCACCACAACCCCCACCATCATTGCCCTCATCACCGGGGAGCTGCCCTGGCTTCCGTAGACTATACAGGAGGTTATCGCACCTGGGCCTGCAAGCAGGGGGATGGCAAGGGGAAAGACGGCGATGTCCTCCTTGGACATCGCCTCTGCCTCCTCGTCCTCACTGGTCTTGGTAGGGGAGAAGCGGGCCCTCAGCAGGTCCCAGCCGACGATGAAGAGGACTATGCCCGCCGCGATTTGGAAGCTGCTAAGCCTGATGTTGAGGAGCCGCAGGAGGAGCGTCCCTGTAAGGAGGAAGAACACGAGGACCGCCGAGGCGATGAGTATGGCCCTCTCTATGATCCACCTCCTCGCCGACGGCGTGAAGCCATCCGTCGCGGCGATGAAGAACGGTATGTTTCCAACGGCGTCCACTATGCTGAAGAGGGTGACGCCAAAGGTTATGAGGAGCTGTATGTCCATCCAGATGGCGGCCGGCCGAGGTGCGATATATATCTTGTCGAGACGGCTGGCTGCCCGTAGGCCGATGGGCCTTGGTCTTCAAGGTCCGGGAGGACCGTCGGGCCGGGTAAGAGGAGGGCTTTGAGCCGTGGTTTTAAGGGTGATCTGGGCCATAACCGGCGCGGGGGACAGGTTGGAGGAGACATTCTCGGCGGTGCGGCGCCTCTCATCCGACCCCGAGGTCGAGGTGACCGTCATCTTGTCCCGGGACGGAGAGATCGTGGTCAAGTGGTATCGACTCTGGAGAAAGATAAAGCAGACCTTTGAAAGGGTCCTGGTCGAGAAGGGCCCGAACAAGCCCTTCGTTGCAGGACCGCTGCAGGTCGGATACTACCGCGCCCTCTTCGTCGCGCCGGCCACTGGAAACACGGTGGCTAAGATCGTTCATGGGATCTCTGACAGCCTGATAAGCAACTGTGTCGCCCAGGCGATGAAGGGAGGGATTCCCGTCTTCATCCTTCCCGTCGACGGGGCTCCGGGAACCATCCTGACAAAGACGCCCCAGGGCAAGGAGATCCGGCTCACAACCAGGGATGTTGACGTCGAGAACGTCGAAAAGCTGAGGAGAATGGGAGGGATACATGTTCTGGACGATCCGCTTCAGATTAGCGATATTGTGGAGACCCTGAAGGGCGCGTCGGACTCAGGCGGCGACCATGGGTAGGTGGCGGGTGCATCTCTTCCACGCGGAACCACATCCCTGGACTCCCTGACAGCGTTTGCAACCTGAAGACCCGGAGCCGGCGAGGCACAATCGAAATGTTTATGAGCACGGCTGGCCGTCGCGGGTGTCTATGAAGGTCTACGTGATGACGGATCTCGAAGGCGTCGCGGGGGTTCTGAATCACCAGGACTGGTGCAGCCCCGGGTCGAGGTACTACGACAAGGCCAAGAGGCTTCTCACCCTAGAGGTCAACGCCTGCGTTCAAGGGTTAAGGGAGGGAGGAGTAGATGAGGTCGTGGTCGCGGACGGACACGGACCGGGAGGAATAGATCCCGAGCTTCTAGATCCGGAGGTCTTCTTGGAGAGGGGCTGGCCCGACGGCCCTTGGCCGCTCGGCCTGGACAAGAGCTTCGACGCAGTTGCCTGGGTCGGGCAGCACGCAAAGTCCAGGTCGGTGAGGGCCCATCTAGCCCACACCCAGTCCTTCAGGTATTTCGAGCTGTCGGTAAATGGAGTGGCAATTGGAGAGTTCGGACAGCTGGCCATGTGCGCCAGCGAGCTGGGCGTGCGCTCGATTCTGGCCTGCGGCGATGAGGCGCTGACCAAGGAGGCGTCAAGGCTGGTGCCGGGTATTGAGACGGCCTGGGTCAAGAGGGGTCTCCGAGGCGATCCTGGCGACGAGCTTGACTGTGAAGAGTACTCCCGATGGAACACGGCTGCGGTTCACCTCCATCCAGAGCGGGCCCGGAAGGCGATCCGCCAGGCTGCGAGGCGGGCTGTTGAGCGGTTCTCAACCGAGGACTTCGGCCTGATACCGCTGGAGCCCCCGTTCAAAAGGGTGACCATCTTCCGCAGATGCGCAGACCAGCCCAAGAAGATCGCAAGGGAGAGCCACCCCACCAGCTTCATAGCGCTGATGAACACGCCATATCAGCCACAGCCGATGGAGTAGGCCCGCTCCATGTGGATCCTGCGACGTGGCCTGTGAATATCCCAGCGAGCCGGCCCTCTATGCGGACTCATTTAAAGAGCCGTGGAGAGGGAGGTATCTCGTGCCGACTGTAAGATTGCAGATGAAGACCCATGATCTGCCGAAGGGAGGGAGGGTAGCCCAGTACACTACAAGCATCCCTAGAGAGATCGTTCGAAGGTTGGGCTGGAAGAAGGGAGACAAGATCGTTGTCGAAGTAGATGGCAACAGGTCAATAGTGCTCAGAAGGAGCAGGTAAAGCGGCACCGGGGTTCCGGCAGGGGCCACTACCTCCTCTGCCGACCCCGTATCGCCTTTTTCCAGGTCTGGCGGCTGGCGGCTGAAAGACGTATAAGCCCCGGCCCCGCCATAGTGAATAGGGGCTGTGGCTTGAAGGGGCCTCAGCAGGCAGGATGGACTTCGAGGCGGGGCTTTCTCAAAACCGTGGCGGCCGCCGGCGCTGGCCTGGCACTAGCTGCCTACGGGATTCAGATGATGTCAAGGGAGCGGAGTGGGACTCCTTCAAACACGTCGACGCCTGGCCAGGGCAACGAGACAAAGGTGCCGTCTCGGGAGGCGATGTACTACGAGCCTCTAAGGGGGCAGGCCGTCAGATGCAATCTGTGTCCAAATCGCTGCTCGATCGCCCCCGGGACCAGGGGGATCTGCGAGGTCAGGGAGAACAGACAGGGCAAGCTCTACACCTTGGTCTACGGCGACCCCTGCACCTACCACGTCGACCCGATCGAGAAGAAACCCCTCTACCACTTCCTCCCTGCGACGACGGCCTTCTCCATAGCCACCGCCGGCTGCAACCTGGAGTGTCTCTACTGTCAGAACTGGGAGATATCCCAGGCAAGGCCCGAGGAGCTCCAGTTCTACAACATGCCCCCTGAGGGCGTGGTTGGCCTGGCCAAGAAGTATTCCTGCCGCTCCATTGCCTACACCTACAGCGAGCCCACCATCTTCTACGAGTACATGTACGATACCTCCAAGCTGGCCAAGGCGCAGGGAATCAGGAATCTGGACATAACGGCGGGGTTCATAGAGGAGGATCCTCTGATCGAGCTGTGCAAGGTTATAGACGCAGCCAACGTGGATCTCAAGGGGTTCACGGAGAAGTTCTACCACGACGTCTGTTCGGGCGAGCTGCAGCCCGTGCTGGACACCCTTGTCACGATGAAGGAGAGAGGCGTGTGGGTGGAGATTACCAACCTCGTGGTTCCAACCCTCAACGACGACATAGACGTCATATCGAGGATGTGTGACTGGATAGTTGACAACCTCGGGACGGACTTTCCCCTCCACTTCAACAGGTTCTCCCCAAGGTACAAGCTGAGACATCTCCCCTACACGCCGACACAGATCCTCGAAAAGGCGAGGGAGACGGCTATGGAGAAGGGGATAAAGTACGTCTACGTCGGGAACGTCTACGGCCATCCCGCGGCGAACACCTACTGCCATTCCTGCGGCGAGCTGCTGATACAGAGGGTGGGGTTCAGCGTTCTGAAGAGCGACGTCGTCTCTGGGAGGTGCAAGTACTGCGGCGCCAGGATACCGGGTGTGTGGAGTTAAACGGAGTTGAGCAGAGTTG
>CAYWSC010000012.1:12328-14488 GCA_964460695.1 Hadarchaeota archaeon (SeqCode) | reverse complement strand
GCCATGGTGGAGGACCCCAAGATCTCTCTGACGCCAGTTAGGGCCGAGGTTGCATTTGTCACGACAACCGAGATGAAGAAGTTCATGAGGATCTATCTCCCCCGAACCAAGGAGAAGCTGGCTAGTGACTACGACCTGATAATCCTCTCGGCCGTAAAGGCAAACTCCCTCACGGGGACCTTCGAGAAGTGGATGGCAGAAGCAGTCTTGGAAGACGGGCTCGGCCTGCTCATGGTCGACGATCCGGTCTCCTTCGGCTGCGTCGACGCCTGGGAGGGCGTCGGCTCGCCAAGCTGGATGCCAACCCCTGTCGGGAAGATTCTGCCTGTCGAAGACAACTCCAGGATGAACTACGGAAGAGGATACGACTTCAAGGTCAAGCCCATCGACCCAGACCACCCCGTCATGAAGGGCATACCCTGGAAGGAGATGTGGTTCTACGCCCACAACAGGCCGACAAGAAGGCCCGGGTCGACGGTCATCGCTGTAACCTACGAGGAGCAGGGAAACCAGCCCAAGAATAACCCCTTCATCACCTACTGGGACATTGAAAAGGGAAGGACGATGGCCCTCCTCTTCGACTGGGGAGGACGTGGACAGACAGAGTTCTACCGCTGGAGATACTGGAAGGACTGCATAGCCAGATGGGTCTACTTCCCGGCACGGGCCAAGATCCCCGAAGATGTGGAGCTGGCACACAAGGTTCGCCAGCTTTTCTCCGACTACTCGGTGAAGAAGGGTATAGCCCTCTCCATGATCGAGTTTGCAGACAAGTTCGGGGCGAACACGCGTCCAGCCGAGAAGACGCTGGCAGAGGTCGAGCAGGACAGGAAGCAGGCAAACCGCTTCTGGATCCAGGGCGACCTTCAGGCTTGCCTAGAAAGCATGCAGGCATCCCTTGAGAAACTCGATCAGGCAGCCGCGCTGGCCCTCAAGGCGAAGAACACCGCCCTGACCTGGGTGTATGTCATCGAGTGGAGCGTGGTCACCTCGACCGCCTGCATAGCAGGCGTTGTTCTGTGGGCACTCATGGTCAGAAGGCGGATGTACAAGGAAATCGAGACAACTCGGTTCGAGAGGTAGAATACCTTCGTCCACTCTACGACATTTTTCAGCAAAGGCCTTCCGGCTGGAGAGAGGTGTCAGAATGGTTGAACGTGCCAAGGTGAAGAACCCATGGAGGAACGAGCATCCCGCGCAGTTCACCGAGAAGGAAAAGGAGGTCGTCCTCCTCGCCCAATCAGGGAAACAACAGGCCGTCGAGACCTATGTTCCCCTGGTGAAGCAGTACTGGGCTCCATTCAACTATCCCAACATCCAGGTTGAGCTTGGCAGAACCCAGCCCTATCTGGGCGCCGAGTTCAACTACGACGGTGTCGAGCTTGACGTCCCTCCTTACGGAGCTATTACGATAACCGAAGATGAGCCCATTGTGGGCGTAGCGGTTATTGGGAGCGCCTGCGTACCCCCCGGCTTCGTCATCCTACACGCAGAGCCTGTTGAGTGGAAGTATCCCCGGTCCGCCGTGAAGATGCGAATCGATGGGCTTTGGGGAAGCCACATACGGATAGACCAATGGCGAAGGGGTGTCGACGAGGGCTACAAGGAGGCGGGGATGAGCTGCGCCGTGTTCGAGATACCGGAGTCACGGAAGGTCACGATCTACGCGGGCAGCCAGATGGACATAGACCAAAAGGACCTTGAGAATATGAGACATGATGCACACTACTGCATACGGATAATCAGGGTGACCGTCAAGCGGGGTAGTGCCTAGACCAGCAGTTTTCGTCTAGGATCTGGCCTCCACCTACCCTATCCCTCTCCCCGGCTTCTGAACCTGAGCGAGTAGAGATCGGCGTCTCTGAGGAGAAATCTCAGCCGCACGGGCTGCCCCTGTAGGGAGGACAGGTCCGTTTTGCCCCTCCATGAGACGACACCTTCCAGTTCGTCTCCGTAGATCTCGTCGCAGCTCTCCACTTCAAATCCCTTCATCGGTACGCCGTCTCTATCCGCCACTTCAACCAAGATGCTTCCAGCTGCAGAGGTCGAATAGTTCAACACCAGCTCGCTTCCGGAGAATACGAGTGGCCGAGTCAATAGCTCTCCCCCAGAGTAGGGGGCGTTAACAGATACGAACCCATCCATCCTAATCGTGAACCT
>CAYWSC010000012.1:0-12228 GCA_964460695.1 Hadarchaeota archaeon (SeqCode) | reverse complement strand
GGGTGATCCGGAACTTTCTTTCTCTCGGGCAGGAACCGCTTGGGAAAGCCGAGGTATATGTGAGGGGCCCTGAAGTAGGGCCGAACCGCATTGGTGTAGAGGTGGTGCAGGGGCCCGCCATCATAGTCCAAGAACACAGGCTTGCTCCAGTGGATGAAGTCGGACGAGAAGCAAGTCATGATGTCCCTCCGCCCGTCCCTGAACGCCCGGTGGAACTCCACATACCTCTCTTTGAGGGGATCCCAGAAGGCGAGATTCTGCGAGTCAAATGCGCCCTCGGTGATCACCGGTCCGGAAGCGAGCTCCCTCCAGTGGATCCCATCAGGCGAGCCGTAGACCATTAGTCCGCCCTCACAGCTTGCAATCGCCTTGTAGCGAGAGTCTTCTGGGCATGCAGGATTCTCGTCTTTGAATGGCGTGAAGTTATGCGCCCCCATCCAGACTATGTTGTTGTCCGACGACCCTTCGAACTCGAACAGACCCAGATTTGGCTTGACCCAGTTTATTCCGTCCTTGCTCTCGGCGTAACAAGCCACCTCGTGGGTGATCCTCCTAGACTTCCAGTCGAAGTGACAACCCCTGTAGTACGCCCTGAAGATGTCGCCGTCCTTGAAGAAGCTGAAATATCCGCATGTATTGCCCTCCCACGGCTTCTCAAAGGTCATCACAACCTCCCTCGCAACTGGGGAGTGGATTCGTAGGCTGGCTCCCTCAAGTCTATCGATGAGCCACTCGTCCACGAAGAGCTCCAGCCTCGAGCCGATTTCCCTGGCTTCGGCGTCGGGATGAGAAGTCGTACTCACCTATCTCCCTCGCGGCGGTGGCATCCAGATGCTTGAATAATATTTGCCCCTATTCCGCCACGTCTCCCGAAACCTCCGCCCTGACCCACTCGAGGTAGCTTTGGCTGCCCGAGGCCACAGAGAGTACGAGTATCTCTGGAACTTCGTACGAGTGATTTCTGATGATCACTTCTTCGGCCAGAGAGGCCTTTTCCTCGGTAGTCTTGGCAATTGTCAAAACCTCTTCTTCCTCGAGGATCTTTCCCTTCCACCGATAGATGCTGAGAGCTGGAATCGCTGTGACACACGCTGCCGCCCTCGACTCCAAGAGCAAGCGGGCCAGTTTCTTGGCCTCGTCCATGCCGGAGGCAGTGCTCATTATCACGCAGAAAGACATGGGCACCGACCCCCAATTCGGTTCTGAGACTAATAATAGAACCCATGGTCTGTCACGAAGGTGTCGCGACCAAAGGTTAAACCGAAAAGCTAATCTATCATGACTGCATACTATTATTGATGGTGAACTTCAGAACACGCGCTAAGTCCGAGCCGGACTACGAACTTCTACTTTACGAGTGCCACAGGGACAAGACTGAACTGGAGAGGAGGATCAGAGAGCTAGAGGCGGAGCTAGAGAAACTCAGACGCGAGAACAGAATGCTGAGGCAGAAGCTGAAGATCGGGGAGGAGCTTCCCGAGACCGCGGGGGAGGGCGGCGAGTACAGACAAATTGGCACGCCGCTGGCCTGGTAGAAACCGGGCAACCTTAGCGATCCTCTGCGTGGCAGTACCGCAAAGTTGAGATACCAACTGATCACTACTTGAGGAGTTCTAGTGAACGGCCTGGAAAGGATGTTGCTGGCTCTCCAACTCTCGGAACCCGACAGGGTTCCCATCTGGGAACTCATAATCAACGAGCCCGTCATCAGGGCAATAGCCGGCAACGTCAGCAGACTCGACTTCTTCGAGATGGAGGATCTCGACGGGGTCACGGTTCATGAGGATATCTCCGTGGTCAAATGGCTCGACAAGCAGACCTACGTAGATGAATGGGGAATAAGGTGGGGAATCGAACCCAGTGGTCTCACCTACCCAGTAGGCGGACCGATAAACGGCTTGGACGACCTCGACAGCTACTCGGCTCCCGACCCCGAAAGCGATACACGGCTCGCCACCCTCGAGGAGGCGGTCCGCAGATTCAAGGGCGAGAGGGCCATAGTCTTTCTCTGCCACGAGGCATTCGAGTTCTCACACTACCTCAGAGGCGGGTTGAAGAACCTACTCGTTGACTATTACAGGAGGAAGTCTCTGGCAAGAAGACTGGCCAAGATCATCATCAGGTACAAGATGCAGGTTCTCAAGAGGGCCATCGACCTAGGAGCCGACGTTGCCCTAACTGGCGACGACTACTGCAACAGGGTCGGCCCGCTGATGTCTATAGATCACTTCAAGGAATTTGTGTTGCCCTACCTCCAGAAGATGGTAGATACAGCCCACCGGAGGGGGGTCCCCTTCATCAAGCATACTGACGGGAACATATGGCCTATCCTCGACCTTCTCGAAAAATCCGGGATCGATGCTATCGACCCGCTTGAGCCAATCGCCGGGATGGATATCGCCAAGGTGAAGGAGAAGTATGGAGACCGCCTCTGCCTCGTGGGCAACATCGACTGCGGCGAGCTGCGCTCCATGGGTACGCCCGAGGAGGTGAGGCTCACGGTCAGGAAGACGATTCTCTCCGCCGCGCCTGGGGGAGGCTATATCCTGTCCTCCAGCAACAGCATCCACCCTGCAGTCCGCCCTGAAAACTACCTCGCCATGGTTGCCGCTGCCAGACGCTGGGGTGCCTACCGCCAGTAGAACTGGGGCTCAACTCGGTGTTTCTGTCAGCCTTCATCGGGCCTTCACCCGCCCTCCAGCTCGCGGGAGGGGTCCACGGATAGAGCAAGATGTCGGCGAAGGCAAGTCGCGTCCTCATCCACCTAAGGATGCCACGAACTGACGCAGCGAAAACACTTATCAACGTCCGCTCTTCTCCGCCACCCCACAGGTCGGGAAAGGCGCACTATTTCTTCCACAATCCCCCCATGAAATCCCCCCACCTTTCCCGGCCTGAATTAATCCTGACCCTGACTGTCCTCTCTAGGTGGGAAAGGTCGATGGGCAGAGCCCTATCTTACCTACTCTAGGCTAGTCCTTCGCCGGTTAGACGCGGTTTCCAGCTGGCCCCCCTTTGTCGGGATTACACGTTGGGAATCAGGCTTAGATCCCCGTTGTACGCGGCCAGCAGGGTGGGCTTCATAAGCTTGTCCACATCTCCCGCCTCTGCGTCCATTGGGATCGGCATGTTCTGGAGCTTCATCTTCAGCTGGGGATCCTTCGCAGCCGTGATCATCCGCTCGATGTGCTTCTCCGTGGCCCCGGCCTCCTTCAGAGTTGCCGGATAGTCTATGTTCTTCATGAACTGGATCATAGCCTTAGCCACGGCCTCTGCCAGTTCCCTTCCGGAAAGACGGTCCGCGTCCCTCAGAAGGCCGACGCCCTCGTAGATCGGGGCTATCTTTCTCAACTGATCCTGAATGGCGCTGCTGAACAGGACGGTATAGTAGGGGTTCAGAACGGCGCACGCCCTCCCATGGGGCATCACGTCGACGAGTGAGAAGCTGCCTAGATGTCCCCCATTAGTACCACCCAGCATAATGGAGTATCCGCCAAGATCGGTGCCCAGTCCGAGCGCGTACCTCGCATCGAGGTCGTTCCCATCTCTCAACGCTGCAGGAAGGTTGTCTATTATCAGCTTTATCCCGAGATAGGCGACCTCGCTTATCTTATCGTAGTTCGGTTTCCCAGTCGCCCCCATCCAGACCTCCCAGCAGTGGGAGACGCCGTCGAGGGCCCCGTCCTTGGTGAAGGCGGGTGGCATCGTCTTGCTCACGTCGTACTGGTAGACGGAGGCTCTTGGAACGATGGATTCGTCTACAATCAGTTTTTTCTGGCCAGTTACGACATCGGTGATGTTGGAATACTTGGTTAGGTGTGCACCTGAGCTGCTGGCCGTCTGCACGGCCACCAAGGGTATCTGCTTTCCACCCGACTTCTCGGTGACCTTCCCGGTACCGAAGTAGTCGTCGATCACTCCTCCGTAGAGTTTGAGAACAAGAGATGCCTTCGCTGCGTCGATGGTGCTGCCCCCACCGACAACTACCACTCCCTCGGGGTCCTCCCTCGTAACCTGGTAGGCGAGCCTGTAGAGATCTTCCCTCGGGGCATTGGAGCGGGCACCGTCGAAGACATCAACTACCTCGACACCTGCCGATTCGATAGAACTCTTGATCTCGCCCATGACCGGCGTGTCCTTAACGTAGAGATCGGCAACTATAGCAACCGACTTCCCTATCTCTGCAGCGTACGGGCCTACCTTCTTCAAAGCGCCGTCGCCGAAGGCATACCTATCACCCTTGAACTCCTTCAACAAGTCTTCAGCCTTCTTCTTGTCATCCTCGTTCAACGGACCACCGGATCAAAATCAGGCCCAGGTTTCTTAAATGATGCTTGGGTTCATGCCTAACCCTAAGACCGCGACACAGTTAGCCGCTCCTGTAGGTGACAATTAAGAGGCTCCAGATCATCCGGGCCCCATCTTTGCAGACGAGAAGAGCTCCAGAGGCAGGTGGGTTGAGGCGGTCGAGATCGCTTTCACCGCTGTACATCTTTCTAGGTGTCCTGGGCATACCCCTTTCCTGTGGCCTTACAGGCGTCCAGGAGGGGTGGGGAAGCATACAGCAGTACCCCTCCTTCTACCGAGAGGTTCCCCTCGACTACATATGGGTTGTCAATACGGTGGACCCTGACCACACCAAGCAAGCCATGCCCCCCGATCTCTTCCAACTCTACGGTCATCTCCGGATTGGCAGCTTCCAGAGACTGGTCCACGCCAGTCCACAGTACATCCAGTGGCTTAGCGATCGATACTCGGTTGACGAGAGGCAGAGATTCGATGATGGATCTCCGAACCAGCCCTTTGCACCAGCAAACTATTTCGTCGTTCCAACAGAGCACAGGGTTGAATGGCACTGGCTCGTTTCCCAAAGCGCCATAGAGCTGGGAGCATCTCAGGTCTGCTACGAGGAGCCAGAGTTCTGGAAGGGGACAGGCTACAGCGATGCCATGAGGCAAAGGTACGAACAACTCTACGGCGAGGAGATAACCTGGAAGGACGACACATGCACGTTTCCCCAGAGATTCAGGATGGAGAAACTTAAGGAGAAGGTGCTGGCGGATGCATACCTAGAACTCTTTGAGAGGGTGAAGAAGAACTACCCGAGTGTTACGACGATCATACCTATGCATGATATCGCCAGCTACCAGACGGCCAAGATAACATCCCCCTTCGTTCAGAACATGAAGAACCCGTATGTCGACGTCATACAGTCCCAGACCTGGGACTGGGCGTTGGAATGGGCGAGCGACGAGAAGATCGCAGCATACTTCGATCTGGCCTACTGGGTTTTCAGCAGCAAGTTCAGGCACGACCTGCAGCTGTGGCTGCTGACCGATCCTGTAAACGATCCCCTGCAGGTCGAAATGCAGAACGTCAGGGACTACCGGGCGACCGTCGATGCGGGCATGCTTCTAGGCTACTACACGCACCACATACCATGGCCGCTGAGCCGGCTCTCAGCCATAAGGAACGAGGGCTGGCTCGGATATGAAGCGGAGGTCTTCCAGAACTTCAGAATCCACAGCTCCAAGTACCAGTTCTCGTCATCCAGGCTGGACCCATCCTCATACCCAAAGCTGGGCCTCCTCTACTCCGAGGAGCGAAACTACGCTACGTACGACGGAAGATTCAGGAGGGGCCACGACCCCCTCAGGTATGTAACCCGCCCCTTGCTCGAGCAGATCCTCGGCCACGGCCAAAAGATCCAGATCCTAGAAACTGGCCTAATCGACCAGCCGCACATGCTCGACGACCTGTCGGTCATAATTGCAGATGGCGAGGCAGGGGGATTCATAACCGAGAAGAGCTGTGCCGACTCTCTCCTAAGATGGATTCACTCCGGTGGCACCCTTCTATGGCTTGGAAGCCCTGGGGATTTTGAGGGGATCCCGGAGTATGCATCGTCGCCTCTAGGGTACATCGCAGCGCAGATGGGTGTCCAGCTCGGAAACGGCAAGTTCCTGCATCCAGGCGCCCTTCCGATTTGGCTGGTCAAGGAGTCTGGAAGTCTCTCGCTGCCACAGCCCATGAGACTAACCGAGCCATACGTCTTCGACAGGGTCGAGGGCGCTCAGATCCTCCTTCGAATGCCCACTGGAGAGGTCTTCGCCTGGTCAAAGAGCCATGGCGAGGGAAAGCTGCTCTACGTCGGATACCCATCCAGACCGGGGGAGACCCACCACTGGGAGATCATCTCACAGCTGCTAGCCGAGAAGGGCATAGCCGTCCCGGAGGACGGGTTAATCAGGTTTGACCGCTCCCTCGACAACTTGAGAAGATACGAGGTGATATGGCTCCCCCGGAGCACCGGCGGCTCCAATGCAACCATCTGGACCTACTCGTGGAGAGCCGATGGGTCCACCTCTTTCACGGTGCCGATCTCCGCAAACCACAACATGGTGGTCCTCAAGACTCCTTATCTCTCCGCTGCATCGGAGGATGCAGTACCGGTCAACGTCAGCTTTGAAGGAGACTCGGCTACGATAGTCTTCGAATCCACAGGCAGGACAGCGCCTCTTGGCGCCCCCACTCCGCATGACACCGCCTTCCTCTTCCTTCCGGATCCATGGAGGGTCATGTCGATTGCCGTTGGGAACCGTACATACGAGCCGCAGAGAGTGGTGAGGATCGATCTTTCCGGGTACAGAAACGAAGTCCTGGTGAGGTTCTGGACCCCTCTTCCCCCGGCCAGGGTCGGAGAGATCCATGAAGGACTCGCTTGGACGGCGGCCGGCCTGCTGCTGTCAATACCCGTGCTCCGGCGGATCAGGCCGCTCAGTCGATCCAAGGAGGAGCTCCATGATGATGACGTCTAGCCATCTGCCAAACTTGAACCCGACCTCTCTTAGGACTCCCACTCTTCGAAATCCCAGCCTCTCATGGAGCCTGATGCTCGGCTCGTTTCCAGAGTCTATCCTCGCCAAAATCGCGTGGTGCCCCGCCCTCCTGGCCTCGACGATGAGGGTTTCGAGGAGGAGGGAGCCGATGCCCCTGCGCCTAGCCTCGCTTCTAACATAGACGGAGTCCTCCACAGTCCCAGAGTAGCAGGGACGATCGCTGAACTTCGACAGCGAGGCCCAGCCGGCTATCCACCCGTTTGGAAACTCGGCAACGATCACTGGATGAGAAGGGTCGTGCCCACGGAGCCACTCGGCCTTCTCTACGAGGGTCTTCGGAGAGATATCGAAGGTTGCCGTGGAGTGGATAACCGCTTCGTTGTATATCTCCGCGATGTGGGGCACGTCTTCTTCGGTAGCGCGACGTAGCAGCACCGGTCGGCCGTCTGGCAAACTGGGCGGCATTCCGACTAGCTCCTCTTGATCACGATGTCCCTTATCTGAACGTTGAGGTCTCGTGCTATCAGAGGGCACTTTGCCATTAGGAGGAAGAATATTCCACCGATCTCGCTCATCTCCTCGTAGTTTCCCTGCCCCTTCGATATCACAAGGTCGTGTCCGAGGATCCAACCTCTAACCTCGCGAGATCTTCTGGAAGGACCGGTCCCTGGATCGCCATTTGTGATCTTCAGAAATCGCACCCTTCCAAGGGTGTCCAGGCCTGCCTCTCTCGCGTCTTCTTCGGTAACGTCGTTCAAAACCGGTCCTCCCTTGACCACGAAGTCTACCTGCTCAACGGGATGCTGTTCGAGAATGGTCTCCATCAGCAGTCTGTCGAACACTGCCTCACCCGCGTTGTCAAGGAAGTAGAGAATGCTCTTGGCATCCTCCAGCTCCCCGCGAAGGCGTTCGAGGTCGTTTATCGCAAACTCCCTGTGTAGAACATCTCCAATGGTGGCCTCTAGATCAAAGGACGATGAAGCGCCAAAGTCCATGACATTCCCTGCTATGGACAGCCTCACCGCCGTCTCTAGCGGATCCGTCGACTGCCTGACGAGTTTCTTTGCCTCGGGGTATATGCCCATTGCCTGCAGGTTGCTCTGCCTCTTAACCTCGAGGTACGGGTCCGCACTGCCCGAGTATCTCCTGACGAGGCGGTGGACCCTTCGTGCCAGCTCAGGGGGAGTTGCTTCCCAGCGAAGTGAGAGCAGTTCCCTCATGACCGCTCTAAGAGCCTCCTCGTGGAGGACTTCGTCCTTCGTCACGAAACGCATGGCCTGAAGGGCCTGGCGCTGAAAACACGGGATACAGTCTAGGCTAAGCCTCACTTGAATCCTCCTCCATAGAGAAATCATGGGGTATCTTCCCATCCATCCAGCCGGACGAAGCGTGAGGGACCGAGTCGATCGACGGGACGTAGGGCTTGATGTCCAGCACTGGCGTTCCGTCTACGGCGTCGAGGCCCCTTACAGCTAGAAAATTGCCCCTTCTACCCACCAACTCCACAACGGAGAATCCTATCGGAACAGGCCTCCTAGGAGACCTGGTCGAGAACACCCCGTGGGGCTGGGTGTCCCATGGGGTGTTGAGAAGTAGGTCCCATCCCTTCGACAGGTGGAGCCAGTAGAATACGTTGATGTGGGAGAAATGCTCAAGGTCCTTCAGCCCCTCGGAGTACTCACTGTAGACCTCGATGACGGCTATCTCCTTTCCGTCCTGTGGTGGTGCCTGCGACAGGGATCTGTAGGGGGAGTGAACCAGGCCTATCGGCGAAAAACCGAAGCTAGTCACGTTGCCCACCTACCGACACCTCGGCACTCGTCTCATAGGCCGCCTGCCTGCTGTTGATTCTCCGTATCTTCTCCACGTCAAACTTGGGTTTCCTCTCATACGTGTAGAGGCCGTTGACCTCCTGCTCGATATCGTAAAGCTGGGTGTAACAGAATCCGACCAGCTTCGGATTGTCCAGCAAGGAGTCCACCAGTCCAGCGTACCTCTCCATGAACTCCTCCTCGGACTTTGGTCTCTCCCCGTAGCCCCACCCACGTTCAGAGCGACTCGTATCCCACCAAATCCCTCCGAACTCGCTTACCATCACTGGCTGGCCGCTGTACTCGACGTCCCTCCCCGGGTGATTCATAAAGGGCTTCCCCTCGCGCCATATGCCGTCATGTCTCCTCCTAAAGGCCTCGACGTTCTGGTCGTAGTCGTGCGAGTCGTACACGTCCGTCACGACATGGGTGTAACCACTCGTATCTATGATGGGTCTGGTCGGATCGATCATCTTGGTGACCTTGTAGAGGTCGCTTAGAAATCTGCTCGGCTGGTCGACGGGCGTCTCATTCAGTGGACACCAGCCGATTATGCACGGGTGGTTTCGATCCCTCCTCAAAACGTCTATCCACTCTGACAAGAGGTTTTCTCGGGCCTGTACAAGGGATAGGTCGATCCCCCAGCTTGGGTACTCCTCCCACACGAGGTAGCCCTCTTTGTCAGCCCAGTACAGGAACCGAGGCTCAAAGACCTTCTGATGAAGACGTGCCCCGTTGAACCCCAAATCCTTTGAGATCTTGATATCCCTCAGGAGGTCCTGGTCGGAGGGAGCAGTGTAGATGCCCTCGGGGTAGTAGCCCTGGTCAAGGACGAGTCTTTGGAAGATTCTGCTTCCGTTTATGAGGAATGTGTCTCCCCTAATAGCGATGGAGCGAAGCCCCATGTAGCTATTCACCCGGTCCACAACCCGTCCCTCCGAGAGAACCACCGCCTCCAGCTCGTAGAGGTTGGGCTCGGTCGGACTCCAGAGCTTGGGCTCGTCGAGACGGAGGGTCAGAAAACTAGTCTGATTGCACGGAGAGGAGGCTTTGGCAACGATGCTCCCCTGGTAGCTGGCCTCTATCACGATCTCGTCGGCAGTGCCAACCAGCTCGGCTGTAACCTGGATCGCAGCCGGGTCGTCAAGGCTGGTAGCTCTGGCGCACAGGTTCTTGATGTACGTGCAACCGACCCTTTCGAGCCAAACAGTCTGCCATATCCCTGTAACCCTGGTGTAGCGGCAGCCGTAGGACTCTCGTTTTTGGGACTGTTTTCCACAGGGCTGTATGCCGGTTCGGTTGTCATCTCTGGCCTCGACTACCAAGACATTCTTGCCGTCGACTAGGTACTTGTCTACTTCGAATGAGAAGGGTGTATACCCACCTACATGGGAGCCGATGTGGAATCCGTTTATCCAGACGCTGGTCTCATAGTCGCACGCTCCGAAGTGGAGGAGAATCCTGCCCCCTCTCATATCAGGGGGAATGTGAAACTCCCTCGAGTACCAGACAGAGGGCATGAACTCGGTGCAGCCTATTCCACTAAGCCTGCTCTCGGGCGGAAAGGGAACTGTGATCCAGCCTTCAAGAGGGGGCTCCACGTACCACTCCTCTTCCCTGCCTCTCTTGTCCCAGTCCACAGAAAAGTGCCACCTGCCGTTCAAGTTGAGCCAGGTTTCCCTCTCGAGCATAGGCTCAGGGTGCTCGGGCCTCGGAACCTCCATCTCAAATCTTCTCCTGCTCATCCTGGGTGGCGAACCAAGAGTCGATTATCTGTAACCCCGCGACTGCCGTGGAAGCGTAGGCGTCCACGCCCATCTCCCTGGCCCTCTGCTCGTTGGCGGCGTTTCCACCTAGGATGATCTTCACATCTCGGCGCAGTCCGGCTGACTCCAACGCCTCCACGACCCGTCTCACGCTTGGAAGAGCCTGGGTGAGTCCTACGGAGAGACCCACAACCTGTGGCTTGAATTGCTTGGTCTTCTCGACAAATATTTCTGGAGAGACATTGGCACCGAGATCTAAGACTTGATATCCGGCCGAGCGTAGGATGGAGACCACGATACTCTTCCCCATGCTGTGAACGCTGCCTTCTACGGTGCCAATCAAGACCCTACCCTTCGCCTTCACGCCGTCGGATTCAAGGGCGGGCCTTATCATGCCGAATAGCTCTTCCGCTAGCGCGGCAGCCATTATCAGGTCCGAGAGGAAGAACTCCTTCTCCTCATATTTCCTTCCTACCCGTTCCAACCCCTCTCTGACACCTTCAACGATTGCGTGCACACCCGCAGGCTGGTTCATAAGTCCCTTGGCAGCAGCCTTAGCCTTCTCTTCGTCAAATTCAACAATCGCCTCGGCAATCTCCTCCATCCAACCACATCCCATCGATAATCAGGGCAGAGCCGTCGCCGGCCCTCCTAGCTCTTGGCCCTCGATCACTTTACCCATTGTCATACTTCCCGTACCTCTTTCCCGTTTTCACCATTGCAAGAGCGTTCTCCACCGGCACGTAGGCGTGGATCACGTTGCTACTGGATAGTATGTAACCGCCGCCTGGCGCAGCGACGTTGAGACACCTTCTCGTCTCTGCCGCAACATCATCGGGCTTCCCATATGTCAAAGTCCAGGCGCAGTCGACGTTTCCAAGTATGCAGAGTCGGCTCCCGTACCTCTCCTTCACATCCCGAATGTCCATCCCTGACGACGGATCGATAGAGTGGAGAGCATCTATTCCAGTCGACACGAGCCCGTCGAGGATTGGCCTCAGGTCGCCATCGCTGTGAACGAGCAGCTTTGCACCCATCCTGTGTACTGCCCTGACGAGCTTGCCCAGATTCGGGAATATGAACCTGTGGTAGAACCTCGGCGCGAGGAACGGACCTTCCTTCCCGGCCATGTCGTCGAGGCCTCCGCGTATTATCTCGAAGCCAGCCTCCACCTGGATCTTTGCCTCCTCAATAGCTCTCTTCGTCATCTCAGCGCACTTTTCCCTTACCCAAGATGGCTCGAAGTAGAACCGCCTAATGGTCTCTACGTCCTGCATACCAGCCGGCATCGGAGAGACCCGTCCACATCCCCCAAGGTATGCCAGCTCCGGCGCGATCTTCTGGGCAAGCGGGAGCATCTGCAGTGGGACCGAGATCATGTCGTATCCTAGCTTCCTCCACAGGCGGACCTTGAACCTGAAAGACCTCTCGGCGTCGGGCTGCGCAAGGGTTCTACCGTTGGAAGTCCTTGGCGTTCCAACTAGCTTATCGCCGATCTGTACCTCGAACTCGAACATCGGTACTCTGTCCGATTCTTCTCCGTTCAATGCCGCTAGCACACGGTCCCGTGGAGACATCTCGACCGAAGTTGGCACTTTGGGTGTGGTCAAATGTATTTCCATCAAAAAGAGTAATGAGAGAAGCGCATAGGGGGTCGGCAATGGATCCCCTCAGGGTTCTAGAGGCGGTTTTCCCGACCTTTGCCATAGTCGCCGTTGCCTATCTTTTCCAGAGGCACAAGAAGCTGGAAATACGCCCCATAGTTGAGACAGCTCTCTACCTAGCGTCACCGTGCTTGGTATTCAGATCTCT
>CAYWSC010000011.1:0-14528 GCA_964460695.1 Hadarchaeota archaeon (SeqCode) | reverse complement strand
ATGTGAAGGGAGACAGGCTGATCGACTGCGCGAGGCTCGGAAACACCGTCGGAGCCTTTGCAATCACCAAGCTCGGCCCCATGGAGGGGGCCCCGTTCCTAGAGGACATTCGAAAGGTGGAGAGGCAGATCGGTTGGGAGTGGGAGGAGTAGCCGCTCTAGTCCGCTTCGTCGACTTCTCTGAACGTCCTAACGGACATTAGTATCACCGACCAGGCCATAAGGGCGATAGACGACCAGACGAGGACAGGAACGACTCCGAGAACCCCTGCCAGTAGGGTCTCTATGGCGATGGAGACTACGGCCGCCCCCTCGATGAGGGTCCCTTGAACGCCGAAGACCCTTCCTCGAAGAGCATCGGGAACCAGCTTCTGAAGCAAGGTGTTGGCCGGCACGGTTATGAAGGTGACCGCGATTCCAATGCCGGCCATCAAGAGATATGAAAGGTATATGATTCGGTTAAGCGTGAACGAGAGGAAGAGGAGCGAGGCAACTAGCAGCGACCCCAAGGTAAGCTTCCTCGTTCCTATTCGTTGGCCCATGTAGCCGAGGGCCACCGATCCTATTACGGCTCCGATTCCTTGAGTCGACTCTAGAAGACCTAGGCCGCGGATATTCATGAGCAAGACCTCCTTTATGAAGACGAGAAAGAGGACGTTGACGCCGCCGTATGCCAGCATTACACCCGTGAACATGGATACAACGAAGAGGGTGCCACGGTTCGATCGAATGAACCTCAGACCCTCAGCCATCTGGGATCCGATACGGCGGATTCCCTCTTCCTGCGTTGAACGCCTCTCTTCGAGGCCTATCCTCATAATCATGAGTGCGGAGAAGAGGAACGAGGCAGAGTCGAGGTAAAACACGTTCCTCGTGCCAATGAGGGCTATGAGTGCTGCTCCCACAGCAGGGCCGACCACAGTGGTTAGCATGAAGGTTCCCTGGGAAATGGAATTGGCCATCAGCAGCTGTTTCCTCTCAACGATGTTTGGAATTATCGACGACCTAGCAGGGTAGAAGAATCGGGAGGCCGTCGAGAGGAGGAAGACGATGACGTATACTTGCCAGAGCCTGTCCGCTAACGGGAGCAGTGTCACTAGGGCCGCCCTCGACAGGTCCGAGGCTATCATGGTCTTCTTGCGGCTCCATCTATCTACGTAGACACCTGCGATGGGACCGAAGATCAGGATGGGAATGGTCATGAAGAGGACGATCTTGCCAGCCTCCACCGCCGAGCGGTTCATCTCGTACAGGATGAGCGCCACAAGGGCCATGTAGTTGAACCGGTCACCCATGTTTGAGACGAGCTGGCCAAGCCACAGCTTTGCAAAGTCTGCGTTTCGCAAAACAGTGATCAGAGTCGTGCGTTCCTCGTCTGCTTCTCCCGCCAAAGTGGCCGGTTCCTGCATTTTTCTTTCAAATATCTTCTCGAATGGGCAGTGAGGGTGGCTAGAAGAGGATTCCTATAACGACTGGCAACGTGACAAGCGACAGAACTGTCGAGGTCACTATGCACACAGACACCAGCTGCCTGTCCAAGTCAAAGTAGTCTCCAAGAATCGGGGTCACCGTGGCAACCGGCATAGCGCTCTCCAGTAGTATCACGCTCCAACCCAACTCTCCAACCGGCAATGCCTTGACTACTAGGATTCCGATCAGAGGGCCCAAGCCCAGGCGTATGGCCGAGACCAGGAGGGCCGGGACGAGGAGGCGCCTTATGTTGGTGGCGAAGAGGCCCATCCCAACTGATATGAGAATGAGCGGTATCGTCGCATCGCCAATGCTTCTAACCGGGGTGAGAATGAAGCTAGGTATGCCAACGTGGGCCGCGTTTAGAAGAATCCCGGCGGAGATGCAGCAGACTGGGAGGCTGGTCACGTGGACGACTCCCTTGATATCTATGCCGCCTCGACCGGAGAATCCAGACCCTATGAGCGCGCCAAATCCATAGAAAACGGGCCACCAGAGCAATGTGAAGAAGAAGGCTTGGTTCAAGGCCTGCTCGCCGAGGATTGTATAGACCGCGCTCCAACCGAGCCATCCGTAATTGCCAAACGTGATGCACGCTGCGAGGGCAGCGCGGCGAGAGGGCGCCGAGGATGAGACCTTGGCCGCCCCCGCCCCGATGAGGTAGAAAAGGAGGGTGAGGAGCGGGAGGGCGACGACGACGGAGACGGCTGTCACGGCAGAGGGAAGTCTTGCCGTGTACATGGAGTGGAATACCAACAGCGGAATCGTTACGTACACGACGAATTTCCTGAGGACTGCGGATTCGGCGTCGCCGAAGAGACCCACCACACGAAGCAGGAAACCCACGACAATCGGTATCAGGATCTCTATGACGACGGCATGTACAGGCATTGGCAGGAGGCGAGAAGTGCGCTCGAAAAATGTTCCCAGCTCGGCTTTTCAGATCAGTCAGAGGCCACTCGTGCAGCGCTGCGGTTTAGTGCGACCCACAAATATTTATTCGGTGGCGTTGCATTAGTGTAGGAGTGGTGATATGGCTGGTTGGCTAGCACCAGTGTCTGCATTGGTCTTCTTCCTTTTAATCATTCTCGCATCTGCGATAAAGATCGTCAGGGAATACGAGAGAGGCGTGATCTTTAGACTCGGACGCCTCGTAGGGGCAAGGGGGCCAGGCCTCTTCTTCATCATTCCGATCTTCGAGAAGATGATCAGGGTTGATCTCAGGACGATGGTTCTTGATGTTCCCGCCCAGGAGGTCATAACCCGGGACAACGTCCCTGTTCGTGTGGACGCAGTGGTGTACATGAGGGTTATGGATCCGGAGAAGGCTCTTGTCCAGGTGACCAACTACATCGCGGCGACCTCTCTCTATGCCCAGACGAGCTTGAGAAACGTCATAGGGACGGCGTTCCTCGACCAGATCTTGACCGAGAGGGAAGAGTTGAACAAGCGGCTACAGGCGACGGTGGATGAAGCAACGGATCCCTGGGGAATCAAGGTCTCAGCAGTCGAGCTGAAGAACGTAGAGGTCCCCGACGAGATGAAGGTCGCGATGGCTCGGCAGGCAGAGGCAGAGAGGCAGAGGCGTTCTAGGGTGATAATAGCCCAAGGAGAGAAGCAGGCGGCAGAGATGCTCGCGAAGGCGACGAAGATAATGACCGAGAGCCCAGGAGCTCTTCAGCTTCGCCTGCTCGGAGCGATAACCGATGCTACCACTGGTAAGCCGACGACCGTCGTTTTGCCGGTCCCCATGGAACTGATGAGGTTCCTAGAGAAGTAGACTTCCCAGTCATGGGCAACGGCTCACCGACAGGTGCGGGTAGCCAACTGCTATCGTTTCAGCTTGAAATAGAGCTTGCTGCGGCTTCTCTCCCCGTTTCCCAACCGTTTCAGGGAAACAATATGTATCGTTTCATCTAGGCTGTGTCAGGTGAATGAAGTTTGACTCCAAACTCGTCAGCCGTTCTTCGACTGGTTGGTCAGATTGGGAAGATTCTAGGAGAGGATCATACAGGGCTTGATGGGAGGTGTGATGTGTGAAGCCGGCATCTGGAGCCGTCTTCGTCGTGCTGGTCATCCTTCTGCAGATTGTCTCTCCCTCTCTGCAGGGAAAGGGAGAGGCTGGCATCCGGTACGTGATGGTCGCGCCAAAGACGCTCTACACGGGAACGGAGGCATCAGTGACCGTAGACTCCCTTTCCGTCAAGACGAACCGTCCAGTCAACGCCCCCGTCGACATATACATACTGGATCTGAAAGGGAGTCGGATCGACCTCTTCTCGGGGTGGACTGGGCCTGACGGTCATCAGGTGGTCAGGTTCCACGTGCCTCGCCTTCAACGCGGGACCTACACCATCGTCTTGGAAAATCCAAGGACCCATGAGCAATTGACGGGTCAGCTCGCCATTTCTGCGGGCATCACTCTCCTGTTGGAGACCGACAAGCCGATATACAAGCCTGGCCAGACGGTGCATGGCAGGGTACTTGCAGTGAACTCCGACCTGAAACCAGTGTCGGTCAGCCTGAACGTCTCTATATCCGACTCCAAGGGCATCAGGGTGTTTAGAAAGCCACTTGTCACCAACGGGTTTGGAGTGGCTGCTTTCGACATGGTTTTGGCGAGGGAGGTGAACCTCGGGACGTGGAAGATCGTCGCCCAGGGAACCGACTCTATGTCCACGGTTGACATCAGGGTCGAGAAGTACGTGCTCCCTAAGTTCAAAGTGGATGTTGCTCTGCCGAGGGACTGGTTCCTAGTGGACGAGGAGATCAGCGGGAGAATCGATTGTAGATACTTCTTCGGGAAGCCCGTTCAGGGAATGGTAGAGGTCAGGGCCTACAAGTACCTGGCTGAGTGGGAGCAGTATGCATCCTTCAGGGGCGAACTCGAAGACGGATCGCTCAGCTTCACCCTACCCCCGGTCAGCTATGTAGCAGGGACATACGGTGCCGGTGGAATGGGATCGGTGATGCTGAACGTAACCGTTACGGATGGATCTGGGCACCAGGAAGAAGCATCTAGGCTTGTCAAGATAGCCCCGTCGTCGACCGTGATTCAGCTTATCCCTTCTGCCGAGACGATAAAGCCAGGCCTGCCCATGGAGCTCCTCGTCGTTACCGAGACGCCAGGCGGAGAGCCCATGGAGAAGCATGTCTCAGTCGAGGCGAGGTTCGTGCTGGACGACGGGTCGACTATCAGTAGGAGCAAGGATGTCTCGACATTCAGGGGAACTGCCCTCATTGAGTTCGACGTTCCGGAGAAGTGTACCTCGGCGGAAGTAGTTGCCCAGGTACCGGAGGACAAGGCCGAGAGCCGTGTAACTCTTAGGAGCATGTACTCTCCCAGCGGGTACTTCATTCACATCAGGCAAACCTCCGAAGGAGCCGTCAAGGTCGGCGACGAGGTCACATTCAAGGTCTTCTCGACTGGGAGGAGGACCCTCTATTACGACGTAGTTGCGGGAGGGCGCGCCGTGTTCTCTGGGTACACGACCGGCAGATACATCTCTTTCAAGGTCACGCCGTCGATGATGCCCAGAGCACGCATCGTGGTGTACACCATAAACCCGAACATGGAGATATCGGCAGACTCGCTACCCTTTGACGTCGAGATCGAGGCGCCCGTTGGGCTGTCGGCTGAATTTTCGAACGATACAGCCTCACCCGGGGACACAGTCCTGATCGATCTCAGATCCAGCCGCGGCGTTGCAACCATGATAGGGCTGTCAATTGTCGATGAGTCGGTCTATGCGCTCAACGAGGGCAGGCTCAATCTGAAGCAGATATTCGACGAACTTGAGAAGATCTTCATGGAGCCAAGGGCCGAGGCCCATCCCGAGGAGAGGTTCTGGGGCGCTCCGCTGACCAAGGGAGCCAGAGATGTGTTCGAAGAGTCCGGGCTACAGGTCATAGCCTCGAAGGACATCGTACTGCCCGAGGGATATGGGGGAGCGATGATCCTGTATGCCAAAGGAGGGGTCAGGGAGGCCGAAGCGGGAATGGATCTTGCCCACTCGTCAGCTCCTCAGAGCGAGGGTACTGAAGAGGGACTGGCAGAGGTCAGGAGGATACGTCAGTTCTTCCCCGAGACTTGGTACTGGAACGCAACCCTGTTGACCGACGATACGGGCCATACAACTCTGCGGCTAACGGTCCCCGACTCGATAACTACCTGGCGCCTTCACGCCGTCTCGTCCAGCTCGGAGGGCATAGGGTTGGCAGAGGCATCCCTCAGGGTGTTTCAGGACTTCTTCGTAGAGCCGGATCTTCCATACGCCGTGACGCGTGGCGAGGAGTTTCCCGTGATGGTTCAGATCTACAACTACCTCTCGTCTAGCCAGAAAGTCCAAGTCTCGATAACGCCCGCGGACTGGTTCACCCTGCTCGACGAAGCTGTGAAGACGGTGCAGATCCCTGGGAACTCCGTCGTCGCTGTATCGTTCATGATAAAGCCTGTGAAGATCGGTCAATTCAAAGTCGAGATCACTGCTCGGTCGCCCAGGAGGGCGGATGCCGTGCGGAGGGAGATGCTGGTCGAGCCGGAGGGCGTCCGCCGCGAGGAGGTTGTGAACGGATTCATAACAGAGGAGAAGCCTGCGACGCTTGACCTTTCCCTGCCAGAGGGGATTGTCAACGACTCGGCTAGGGTGATGGTGAGCATCACGCCCAGCCTTGTCGGGCAGGTCATAAGTGGGGTAGAAGACCTTCTCGGCATGCCCTACGGTTGTGGAGAGCAGAACATGATGTTCATGGCCCCTGATCTGGAGATACTCAGGTACCTCGACGCGACCGATCAGCTCGTTCCAGAGGTACGGGCAAAGGCGGAGTTGTATCTGACCACCGGTTACCAGAGGGAGCTGACCTTTAGGAGAGGAGACGGATCCTTCTCGGCGTTTGGCTCAAGCGACGAGGAGGGGAGCCTATGGCTGACCGCCTTCGTGCTCGATGTCTTCAGCGAGGCGAGAGAGGTTCTAGCGGTAGACGAGAAGGTCCTGGCGGACGCGGCCAACTGGATAGAGTCGCATCAGAATTCAAATGGCTCTTGGAGTCCCGTAGGGTTCGTCGTTCACGGTGAGATGATGGGAGGTCTAAATCCGGGCTCAAGGGTTGCCCTCACTTCTTTCGTCTCGATAGCTCTGGCAGACTACGGGAGGGCCTCGGAGGCCTTGGAGCGGGGCATACGATTCATCGAGGAGAATGGACTGGGAACGGGTGACCCGTACGCCGCGGCGATATCGGCCTACCTGTTGGAGAAGGTGGGGTCAAGCAAGGCGGACGAGGCAATCTCGGAGTTGCTCAAGCTCGCAAGCTCGGACGAAAACGGCCTTTACTGGTCGCCAGCCAAGGGCGGCAGCTCTGGCGTCGTAGAAGCGACGTCCTATGCGGCACTGGCGCTCATGCTGGCGGGCCGATCCGAGGCCGAGCAGGCTGTGCGGTGGATAGCGTCCCAGAGGAACTCTCTGGGAGGATTCTGCAGCACTCAGGATACAGTCATGGCTATGAAGGCTCTCATGACTGCGGCTAGGCTCCAGTCGAGAAACATCGACTCGGTGATACACATCGTGGTTGACGGCAGGGAGATCCAGTCTCTCCGCTTGACGAGGGACAATTTCGACGTGCTCAACGTCGTATCCATACCTCTCGGCGGGAAAGAGCTCGAGCTTAGGCTGGAGGGAGGCGGCAAGGTGATGTTCCAACTCGTCAAGAGGTTCAACGTCCCTTGGGAACCGTCAGGGCAGAAGGAGTTCGAGTTCGAGGTCAGCTACAATACGACGACCGCGGATGTGAACGATGTGGTGGGCGTGACGGCCCGGGTCAGGTACAATGGACCGCACAACTCTACCGGCATGATGATACTCGACGTCGCCGTACCGACAGGGTTCTCGGTTATCCAGTCCTCCCTTGACAAGGTGGTCTCCGAGGGCTTGGCCAGCAGGGTCGAGGTCGCAGCTAGGAAGGTCATCTTCTACATCGACGACCTCAAGAGGGGAGAGGAGATCGAGATACAGTTCCAGATACTTGCGGTTATGCCTGTCAAGGCGAGGGGAGGAACCAGCAGAGCCTACTCGTACTACAGGCCCGAGGACAACGCCGAGGCACCTCCCCAACCCTTCGAGGTGAAGGGAGAGGTTCAGTCCAAGTTCGGACCCCAGCCTGCAGGGTCGCAGGGAGGGGGCGCGGGCCACGCCGGTGTCGCGGTTCCCAAGGGATCGCAGCTCCCGCTATGGATCGGTCTGCTACTCGTCGTCTCTCTGCCGCTGGCGGGCCTGTTGGCGAGGAGAGGCCGGCTACGGGATGTCGACTAGGACCTTGAGGGTCTCTCCCCTCTTCTCCCGGATATGTTTGAATCCGTCAGCTATCTTCTCAAGGGGGTATCTTGCGCTGACCAGTGGGTCTGTCTGGATCCTGCCCGAGGAGACGAGCTCGAGGGTCCTCGGGTAGTCCTCGTTCACGTACATCAGCGATCCCCGCATATCTATCTCGTGGTCCTGAACTAGACCAATCTTGGTGGGTGGGTCTTGGCCGAAGACGCCAACGACAACGATCTTGGTCCCCTTCCGAGCTATCTCGATCGCCTCATTGATCGTGGTTCCCACGCCGACTGCCTCGTAGACTATGTCTATCCCGTCAGGGCCATATCTGTCTCTTATGAACTTGACCGTGTCGCCGGCGAGGAACGTCACGTCGGCTCCGAGCTTCCTTGCGACGGCCAGACGCTCCTCGTGATGACCAGTTATGATGATCTCCCCTGCACCGGCGGCCCTAGCAGCCTGCATGATCATCAGTCCTATCACGCCCGCTCCTAGAACCACCACTCTGTCGCCGAGCGATATCTCGCTTCTCCGGACGGCGTGAACTCCGACGGCAGCCGGCTCGATGAGGGCTCCCTGGTCGAAGGTCATGCCCTCCGGCATCTTGTAGACCTTGTTAGCAGGGACGACGATGTACTGGGCAAAGGCACCTGGTGCCTGACAGCCGAGTACCTTGAGTTCGGTGCAGATGTTGTACCTGCCCGTCTTACAGTTGAAGCATTTCCCACAGGTGAGGGATGGCTCGACGACCACTCTGTCACCGACCTCAAGTCCTTCCACCCCTTCGCCCAACTTCGAGACGGTCCCCGAGAATTCGTGACCGGGAACGATTGGCGGGTGGACGAAGGGATGCCGGCCGTGGTATGCGTGCACGTCGGAGCCGCAGATGCCGCAGACGGCCACCTTTATCTGAACCTCGTTCTCCGCGGGTTCGGGAACTTCGGCCTCCTCTATTACGATCTTCTCGGTCGCCACGAGGTTAGCTTGTTTCATCTTCGCCAACGAGACACCTCGTGGCGAGGACCCCTCATTTCTCTAATATCTCTTTTCTCGTTGTTCGTCCCAGCCGCCGTGTGAGAGGGGGCAAAAAGACCTAAACGCGAATGCCGGAAATAGTTAAGAATGATCTGGACCAAATTATGACAGATAGCCCGGTGGTGTAGTGGTCAGGGAGCAAGGCCCCCACGGAAGCATCACGGACTCTGGTGAGTGAGGCTCGGAGATATCCGTGGACTGCGGTTCGAAAGCCAGAGAGGCCGGAAATCCGTACCGGGCTATCCCCCATTCGAAAGGTGCCGCGATGAGTAACGATGGCCTCCTGCCTCTGGATGAGGCGGCACATCTTGTTCTGGGGTCTGGGATTTCTCTCGCTCTGGGCTACCATCCGAGGGCAAACATTGAGCTAGCTCTTCTGGCTGCCTCGAAGGCTGTCGATGGCGGTGGACGCGCGGCCCTGTTGGACTGTGACCGGACGATTTCTCTCTCCGGGATTTCGCAGCAGGCTTCCAGTAGAATCCTGATCGGACACCCTGAAAGTGTGGAGCAGATCCTTCTGGCAGTAAGATCCATGGCAAGGCTGGCCGATATCCAGCTGTTGGTGATAAACCGGGCAGGATCTCTCGTCTCGTCCTTTGAGATTGTGGCTCGATTTGAGGAGAAGAAGGAGCTCTGGACGCGACTCGGCCCCGCGTTGCTTGGTCTGTCCAAAAGTTCCGCGGTCCTCCTCCTCGAAGATGCCAGGAGGACAGAGTCCGTGGAGAACATGGTTCACCCTGCACTATTCTACGTCTGTAGCGTGATTCTGGACGCCGCTGAAGATGGGAAAAAAGTGGAGAGCTACAGGATCCTGAAAAAGAGGGCGGAGCGGACTCCGTAGGGCATAAGAGGAAAAAAGCAGCCGTTCTCTTCCCTTTTAAAGGCTAGAAAATATTTTTAAGCCAAATGGGCGGGGGTTGGGTCGGTGGACAGCGAGTGAGGTTCCTTTATTTCAGCATTTTGTACTGGGCCATTGTGCTGGCCATGGTCTTCTACATAATTGAGTACGTTATCTACTGATGTCCACGTCCGTCAGCCCTATGGGCGGCGAGAATCCGACGCGGGCGTTAATCCTTTATCACTTCCAGTTCGCTGACGATGTTCCAGATCATCGTCCTGGTGTGAACGGGCATGTTGGGGTCTTCGCTTATCTCGTCCAGGATATTTACGGCCGAACTTGCCCTGACACCGGGTGTGTGGGACTTGTCCTGAAGCCAGTCGTAGGCCTCTTTGGCTGCCCGCCTGATGTTTCTTGGAACGGAAGTATCCTCAGTGATCTGCTCAAGAACCCGCGCGACTGCGTTTATCCTTTCCTCAACGTCCAATGAAGAGCCCTCCTGAGCAAAGCTTTAAGGTGGAACCTATAAATCTCTTTTCGGCGGTTCACATGGAGATAAAGGACATGGCTGAGATCCTTCTCAAAGGGGGGAAGATGCTTAACAGGAGCTGCCCCAAGTGTAACGCTCCCCTGTTCCAGTATCAGGGAAGGACTTTCTGCCCTAGATGCGGGTGGGAGGCAGAGAAGAGAAAACCCTCGGTGGAAAAGGAGTCTAAGGCTCCAAAAGAGGAGGAGCCCCCTCGAAAGGCCGTCGAAGAGAAGAAGGGCGAGCCCCGGGAGGAGCGTGGGGCCCCAGATGTCGAAGAAGTTCTCTCGAAGGCGAGAGCCTCCGTGGTTCAGAAGATCTCGGAGTATTCTGAGAAGCTTTCGAGTGGCCGCGACTGGGTCGAGGTTCAAGGAGACTGCAAGGCCCTCTCTGAGCTCCTAGAGCTCTTGGAGAAGATCATGGAGGTTCAGGCTAGGGGCAGCTAGGGTTAGGCTAGGCCGTAACTGAACGGTCGAGACATGGCTCTGTTGCTTGGAATCCCACTCTGGGTGTCCCCTCAAGGAGTGCATGGCGGTTTTGAGATACATTAATAGCCCGCCGTCGCCGCGAGCCCTATATTTGAGGAAGTGAGAGGTACGATCATAGGCCTTATCGGATGCGGCAACGTCGGGAGTCTAGTCGCAAAGGCCGTGAGAGAGGGAAAGATACGCGCCTCGATAGGGGCACTTTTTGACTCGAAGGTCGACCGGTCAAAGCTACTTGCCCACCGTCTTGGGGATCCCTCGCTGGCCAAGGAGAGCTTCGACGAGTTCATGAAGAGTGAGGTTCAGCTGGTCGTTGAAGCTGCGAGCGTGGACGCGGTGAAGCAGTACTCCGAAAGGGTTCTGAGGTCCGGAAAAGACCTGATGGTTCTCAGCGTCGGTGCACTCCTCGACGACGGGTTGAGGGCAAGGCTGGTGTCACTGGCGAGCGAGCATGGGTGCAAGATCATTGTGCCATCGGGGGCGATCGGCGGACTCGATGTTCTCAAGGCGGGATCGCTAGGGGGGATAGAGAGCATCACCCTCACCACTACCAAGAATCCTGCCAGTCTGGGCATGGAAGAGACGACTGAGCGCAGGCTTGTTTTCGAGGGAAGCGTGGAGAGGGCAGTGGAGCTCTATCCGAGGAACATCAATGTTGCAGCTGCCCTAGCCATTGCGTCCGGTGTGAGGCCTCACGTGAGGATCTTTGTAGACCCAAAGATTAGGACCAACGTGCACGAAGTGGAGGTTAAGGGGGCTTTCGGAGAGGCAAAGTTCTTCATCTCCAATCTCCCCTCGCCGGACAATCCCAGAACGAGCTACCTAGCCGCCCTGTCCGTGATGAGGGCCATTCAAGGCATTGAGGAAAGCATCGTTATCGGGACCTAGGTCGATGTTGAGATTGGTTGACAGGAAAGGCCTGAAAGAGGCAGTTCTTCGGCTCAAGAAGGAGAAGAAAGCGCTGATACTCTGCCATAACTATCAGCCGACCGAGATACAGGAGGTCTCGGACCACGTGGGGGACTCCCTAGAGTTATGTATGGCCGCATCGCGATCAAAGGGATTCGAAAGGATAGTCTTCTGCGGCGTGGACTTCATGGCGGAGAGCGCGTCTGTCCTCAACCCCGACAAGGATGTCTACGTCCCTAGCCGGCGTGCCATCTGCGATATGGCGGCGATGCTGAGGCCAGAACAGGTCAGGGCGGCCAGGCGGCAGCATCCAGAAGCTGCCGTAGTCCTCTACATAAACTCATTAGCCTCGGCGAAGGCGGAGGCCGACGTGATATGTACCTCGGCAAACGCCGTGAAGGTGGTTTCGTCCTTGGAGCAGGAGGAGATCCTGTTTGGACCCGACAGGAACCTGGCCCTGTACGTTCAGAGTCAGCTCCCGGAAAAGGTCATCATACCCCTTCCCGATGATGGTGGCTGCTACGTGCACAAGATGATTACGACGCAGGACATACAAAGGGCTAAGAGGATACATCCGGCAGCCGAGATCCTCATCCATCCTGAATGCAACCCAGAGGTTGTCGACCTGGCTGACTATGTCGTTAGCACAGGGGGGATGGTTGCAAGGGCCCGGGAGTCGGATGCCGACGAGTTCATCATCGGAACCGAGGCCACCATGGCCGAGACCCTCGCCAGGCTCTTCCCCGAAAAGAGGTTCTTCCCTGCGCTCAGCGAGGCCCTGTGCCGAGGTATGCGCTCAATAGACATGGAGAAGCTCAAAGATTCCCTAGAAAACGATAAGTACGAGGTCAAAGTCGATCCATCCATAGCGAGAGACGTGAGAAGGGTGACGCAGAGGATGCTGGATCTGGGGAGGAGGTAAGGATGGCAGACCCGATCCTGAGAAAGAGGCTTTTGAGGATACTTGAGGAGGACCTCTACTTCGGCGATCTGACAACGGAGATTCTGGCAAGGCCCGTGGTTGTGGAGGCGGAGGTCTTCCCGAGGGAGGAATGCGTCCTAGCCGGAGTCAGGGAGTCGCTGGAACTGGCAGAGATGTTCGAGGTGGAATGCGAGCCCCTTCGCGGGGATGGAGAGAGGGTGAAGGCTGACGAGACCGTGCTGGAACTCCACGGCAAAGAAGACTCCATCTTGGTTCTTGAGAGGTCGCTTCTCAACATTCTTTCGAGGATGAGCGGCATAGCGACCCTCACCTCCAGGTTCGCCGAGGAGGCACGTCTCGGCAATCCCGATGTGAAGGTGGCTGCCACTAGGAAGACTGCCCCAGGCCTTAGGTGGCTCGACAAGCGGGCCGTCGAGCTGGGAGGCGGGGATACCCATAGGATGGCTCTCCATGACTGCGTTCTGATCAAGGACAACCATGTGAGGGCTTTCGGCGACGTGTCCTCCTGCGTCCAGGCGGCCAAGGGCAGGGCGAGCTTCGTGCGGAAGATCGAGGTGGAGGTTAGCAGTCCAGACGGAGCAGCAGCTGCGGCGGAGGCGGGGGCCGACATAGTGATGCTTGACAATATGTCTAGAGAGGAGATCTCTGCCGCCTTGGATCTTCTCAAGGAGAGAGGCCTTAGAGACTCCGTCACGGTGGAGGCATCCGGCAACGTATCGCTCGAGGAGGTGAGGGAGCTCGCTAGGCTGGGGGTGGATGTCATCTCGATAGGGTTGCTGACCCACTCCCCGAGGGCCATAGACTTCAAGCTGAGGCTGATGCCCTAGACGCCGTGTTGCCAGCGAGACATTGTGAGAGTTGTAGTTTCGTAGCGTTACCGGCGAAAATTAATCGGCAACTTTTCAAATTCGAAATAAGATTTATATTTCAACAGCCTCCATTTCGCGCCCGGTGCTAGCTTGAGGTTCGAGGCCGACCACGTCAGAAAAGCTTCTTGGCTTGAGGGACAGGCAGACATGTGCCTGATAAAGGCATACAAGGAGAAGAACGACCACCAGCTGCGCGTCGCTCTCCTCAAGAAGGCTGCCGAGCTGTACAAACAGTCAGCCGACCTGTACAGCAAGGGCAGCATGGGAATGTTCGCAAAGGGGATAAAGAACAAGACCGAAGACATTCTAGGCGCAGTCGAGTACGAGCTTAAGAACGGGAGCGCCGCCTCGGACAACTACAAGCTCAAATGCGTCTTGCTAAGGATTCTGAGGAAGAGGGAGTTCAGGAGGAGGTTCTAGCAGCGTAGAAGCTGTCGAGGCTCAACTGCCTCTTCTTGAGGGACTCATCGATCCTCCTAAGAAGCTGTCTCATCTTCTTCTCTCTGCTCTGTCCTGCCCAGTGGTAGGCCTCTTCCCTCGTGTTCTCTGTGATCAGGATGACCACCCTTCCGGCTCCTTTCCTGCCCGTCCGGCCCCTTCTCTGAATGTTCCTTATCGCGCTTGGCGTGCAGTCGTAGAAAAGCACCATCTGGACCTCAGCTATGTCCAGGCCTTCCTCAGCCACAGAGGTGGCGACCAGGACGTTGAAGCGGCCGCTTCTAAAGAGATCCAGGATTCTGCTCTGCTCCCTCTGGGTTAGGCCTGCAGACCTTCTCGAAGACTGGCCGACGAATCTCGTGACCCGGAGGAGGGGGTATCTGGAGAGCCGCTCCACTATCAAGTCGACGGTGTCGCGGAAGTTCGTGAAGACTATGATTCGACTCTCAGGATTCTTCCTAATCTCCTCTAGGACGATTTTCTCGACCATGGACATCTTCGGATGATCTGCACCCGCGTATACCAGTCTCTCTAGGTATTCCGTGAAGGCCGATATCGACTCGTCTTTGACAAACGACTTGGTCGAGCGAGGCGCACCCCGAACTTGGGCATCCTGCATCATCCTCTTCATGTATGAGAGGGTCTGCCTCGGTCCCTGCGTCTCAAGGATCTCGATGGCATGTTCTGCCTTGAGGGCCATCGCGT
>CAYWSC010000010.1:0-14602 GCA_964460695.1 Hadarchaeota archaeon (SeqCode) | reverse complement strand
AGGGGATCACGAAGAAGACCCTCCTCCCAACGATCTCTGTGAGCTTGTCCTCGTGGTTTTCGAGGAAATTGTTGCCTCCGTGTCCGTTCACAACGAACACTGCCTCGAACCTCAGCGCAACCTCGGCTAGAACCCTGCGGATGAAGACCCCGGTGCGGCGAACCATCTCCTCTTGGGGTATCCAGAGTGGAGACCAGTCCTTGGCTATCTCACCTACCCTGTCCGAGGTGAACGGGACGTGCCCACAGTAGTACGCCCCAAGGGAGTCGCAGGCCCTTAGAGCCAGAGCCCTCGCCACCCGGTCATCTATGTCCCTGGGCAGGGCTGGGCCGTGACCCTCACACGGGTTTCCAACGCTGAAGACGGCGATCCTATCCTCCTGCGATCCGAACGGCCCCCAGCCCCTGAGCTGGTCAGCTGTGAGCTGTAGCATGGAGAGCCGGGCGTTGCGGCCAATATAATTCTTTGTAGCGGTGCAGGCCCGTCAACAGTCATGTAACGAGATACGTCCCGACCTCGTAGGGGCCAAGCTCCAGCGTCGCCTCACCCTTCACGACATCTACTGTGGCCCCGGTGGGCCTCTCGGTCAAGTCGCACTTCTGGATCTGGCTGGCGGGCCAGCCGAACGCCACCTTGAAGCTTTTCCTGCGTCCCTCCATCTCAACAAGCCGGAGAACGAGGGCCTCGGAGTGGTCCGCCTTCTTCAAAGCGGGCATGTCTATGCCCCTGGACTTTATGCGGATCCAGGAGTGGGTGCGGGGCTCTCTGTCGCCTTGTATTACTCTGGGAGGAACGTTCAACTCGTGTCCCCGCTTCCAGACCTCCGACTCCATCCAGTCTCCGGGGTGTGGGAGAAGCGAGTAGGTGAAGCGGTGAAGCCCCTTGTCCGGTTCCGGGTCGGGCTCATACGCGGAGCGTAGAAGAGTGAGCCTGAGGGTGTCCGGCGAGGCGTCGTGGCCGTATTTTGCGTCGTTCAGCAGGGCCACGCCAAAGCCGTCTCCGGGAAACTCAAGGAAGGTCTGCGAGGGGACCTCGGATCCGTCCGTGGGGCTTTCTATGTGGCCGAAGGGTATCTCTCTAACGATCCTGTCTGAGGAGAAATTCCAGTTGAAGGCCACCTTCAGCATCGGTGCATCCACGTCTCTTCCGCCTGTCTCCTGCCAGTCGATGGTCGTGACGAAGTCTATGCGTGGAACCCGCTTGTATACGAGGATGTCCTGGGATATTCGGGAGCTTCGGAACCGCCTCTCCACGTGTACACGGGAGAACACTGGGCCATTTGCTTCTAGAGAAACACTTGCTCCTGAGGTGAGGTCCTCCGTGCGAGAGATGGGGCCGATGTTCCACGCAGACATTCCGTGCGGCTTCTCGTATAGAACCTGGAAGACGTTCCCTCGGCGTTCCGGATGGATAAGCTCCCTCTGTATGCGCTTGTCAAAAAGGGAGGTAAGCGTTCCAGATTCACGATCGATACAGACTCGGAAAAACTCGTTCTCCAAGATGTACTCGCCTGGTGGATTCTCCCCCTCCCCCGCTTTTCGCTGGCCTGTATTCTCTTCATTTGGCCGAGATGCTAGCCTGTAGGTCGAATAGCCCACCGGGGGAAGAGACGCGACGAACACGACCTCGTCCTCTTCCACCTGGGTTTCCAAGGTAGCCCCCGTGGAGAGCTCCTCCACCGATGGGGAGGATGCTCCCTGTACCTTTAGGCGGATCACAGCCGAACGCGCCCAGCCGAGGGGGTTGAACACCGAGAAAATCCGTCCGCCACCTGTCCGTCCGACCCTTTCGAAGAGCGCCGACTCGGCTTGTGAAGAGACTCGGCTGCATATCTCCATGGCCTCCTCGTAGAGCTTTCTGGAATGCTGGTATGCAGCAGCTATCGCCGATCCATCGAGGAGGTCGTGGAACTGGTTGAAGAGAACATTTTGCCATGCCTTCTCGAGTTCCTGGGCTGGGTAGTGCCAGCCCGTGGTCGCCGCGAGGGATGCCAGTACTTCTGTTGCGAAGAGGCTGGCCTCGCCTCGCCGATTCATCCGCTTGATGTCAGAATGGGTGGTGTAGCAGCCTTGGAACACGAAGTTCAGTTCGTCCCTAACCACGGGAATCTTGTCGCTATGCTTGACGGCCTCGAAGAAGTCCGCGGCCCGGGAGTGCCTGAAGGATGGAAAACGAGATTCCTTGTTCAACCTCTCTGCCGCTCTGAGGTCTTGTCGGGTGGGTCCTCCGCCGTGGTCGCCTACCCCGAAGACGACGAGGTGGGCAGGAACGTCAAAGTGTTTTAGCATCTTGGGCAGTGAGAGAACCAGCTCGGGAGTCACCTTGTTGTTGTAGGTGACGCCTTCGTTGAAGACCAAGACCCTTGAGCCGTCGGGAGCCTCCCACCAGAAGAGGTGCTCGTGCTCCGGCCTTGGGCACCGATGGGCATAGTAGAACTCGACTCCGCACTTCTTGAGGATCTGTGGATAGGTCCATGGATGTCCAAAGGTATCGGGACACCAGCATACCCTAGGCCTGACGCCCAGTCGGTCTTCTATATAGTTGAGCGCTACCGTTGTCTGGCGGACCAGACTCTCCCCGGAGGCCATGTTGAGGTCCCCCTCGACCCAGGTCGACGCCGTGACGTCAAGTCTTCCCTGTTTGACTCTGCGACGCAGCAGATCGAAGGTCTCGGGGTCGTTCTCCTCCATGGCGCGGTAGATGGCGGCCTGGCTCTGGGAAAAGACGAACTCGGGGAACTCGTCCATGAGGATGTCGACGGAGCGAAAGGTCCTCCTACACGTCTCAAGGGTGTCCTCCCACGGCCACATCCAGTTCATATCGATGTGTGCGTGCCCAACGAGAAAGGTGGTTAGAGGGGCCAACTTCTCGGAAGCCCTGCCTATCCTCTTGTCATAGGAGTTCACCGCCGAGAGGATGTCGGCTATGGGCGGGATATCCTGGGAGCTAAACGTCGGTTCCTGGCTCAGGGCCCTCTGGTCTTGCTCCTCAAGCGCAACTAGGTTTGCTTGGGAGAGCTGCCTGAGCAGGGCAGATCTCGAGCCGGCTATTCCTACGTGTAGGATTGCGTCTTCCAGCTTGTCAAAGTATATCTGAGCTAGGCCGAAGTGGCCGTCCGTCTTGGCTGCTGGGCTCCTAATCGCGACCACGAAGGTGTCGCCGGGTTTCACCGATCTTGAGAGGGTGTAGAAGCCGTCGAACCAGTAGCCCGCCGAGTCGACCTTCTCGCCATTTATGAAGATTTCGACACCTGCGAGCAGCGAGAAGCGTGCATCCAGGCGGGATCCGGAAAGCCCGAGCCCGTAGATTGATTCCGGGACGACTATTCTCTTTCTAAACCATCTCTCGCCCTCGGATCTCCTCCATCCGCCGGGTGGGCTGAAGAGCTCCCAGGACGAGTCATCGAAGTCGGTCTGGATGCACTCAGGATGGCTTCCCGTCGCGGTCCTCCAAGCACGAAGATTCCTGTAGTCCAGAAGCCTCTTATAGCAATCAAGGATGGATAGGGATTTTTCCGACAGGTTATCGCCCCTCAACGTGTTTTCCTGCCGCCTTGCGCCGTGATACTTAATTGTTTCGAGCCGGATCCCGGCGGGGCGAGGTGGGTTTCACCGACCGTTTCCCAAAATGGAAAATTCTGTCCCTGCGGGGCAACAAGGCTTTTCTTTCTTTTCACCGCTCCGATAAGCGGTGGTTGGGATGATCGATTCGACGGCGACGGGTTCCTTTAGCGACGAGGTGGAGATACACGCACTTATCGACACCGACGAAATTCTGAAACATAGAAAGGCGAAGATAGTCGTTGACATAGCTCCTATGAACAGGTTTACCCATCTGTTCCTGAGCCTTCTGTCCAAGGATGAAAGAAAGGTCGTCAAGCTCCTTCTAGAGAAGAAGGCGGTTAGGCAGAGGCACATCTCTGAGCTTCTCAACTTCTCCAAGCCGAAGGTGACGAGGGTGCTGTCCAAGCTTGAGTCGAGAAACATAATCGAGAGAAGGAAGCTGGGAAGAACCTATATGATCAGCCTGAAGGACTTTCCCTACTGATCATTCCCGCCCCAGGTTGAGCTGTTCGAAGAACCTCTGCGTTATCGACGCCTCTATCATGTCTATGAGAACCTTCTTCTCGGAGGTGAGGTCTTTGAACAGTCCGAGGGGTATCCTGGCGGCTCCCGCCGTCACCCTGCCCCCTGCGGGACCGTCCTTCCCGAAGGCCCTCTGCATGATCTCCCCCATGTTCAGCCCCACGTCCCTGTTCCTGCCAGAGATGACGACGTCCTCGCCGACAACACCGAAGACTAGAACGGTGTTTATCCCTTCGAGCATCACAAGGAGGTCTGCCGCCTGAGAGATCGACTCCTTCTCCCTTACGTACCCGACGTTTGAGACTAGATATGCCCCCCTTATCTTCTTGTTCTTGACGGCCCTTCCGAGTACCTCGACAGCCTCGTTGGACATGTCCGGGCTCTTTATCCTCTGCAGCATGTCATGATCGGCGATTGCATAGAGCCTGCTCACCGTCTGCACATCCCTCGGGCTAGCCCTCATCGTGAGGTTGGCGGTGTCTGTCATGATTCCGTGGAGGAGGGCAGATGCCAGCGACTGGCTTACGGGGATCCTCAGGATGTCGAGATACTCGAACATGATCGTCGAGGTCGAACCGACATCGGGCCTGACGTCTATGAAGTCGCACTTCAATAGGTCTATGCTGACGTCGTGGTGGTCTATAACGATCTCGGGGCGAAAGTCCCTCGGGAGAGGGTTGTTCGACCCAGGGAGGGCGGTGTCGACCATGGCGACCAGTGTGTAGTCGTCCAGCGGCTTTTCAAGCTCGTCGACGGCGAAGATCTTGGTGTCGAGGAGGTTGACCATTGCCCTGTTTTCCCTGTGCCCAATCTCCCCGCCATAGGTGATGACCCCCTCCTTGTCGAAGTGGGCGGCAAGCCTCTGCATCGCTATAGCGCTGGCAATGCAGTCGGGGTCTGGATCGTTGTGCATCACTATGAGCATGTCTTCGCTATATGCGCCCTTTACTAGGGCTGCGAGCTGTCGCGCCCTCTTCGTACTCTCGTCTATGTCGACCAAGCGAAGCTCTTCAAGCCTTCTCACAATCTCGTCTACCACGAGCTCGCCCGGAGAGAAGGCCCAGTCGGCCTTCGTTCTCTTCCGATCATCTGCGTTCATCTCATCCGGGACTGCGACGAACGTCCTGCAGGTGGGGTTGGTGTCCTGGACGTACTTGAGGGCGGTCAGATTCGCCTCGACGTCGGGAGACAGAATGAAGGTCACCACAGCCTGCCTTATGAGGCCGTCGAACTTCCAAGGCTTGGAGATGTCCTGCTTTATGGTTCGGAATCCCGCCCTTCGTAGAAAGTTCACAAGCTTCCTGTCCTTGTCGACTATGGCTACCTGTTTGCCCTTTCTCCTGAGCATGTCGCTCAGTATGTATCCCTTCCTTCCACAACCTAGAACGAGGTACAAGTCTTCACCTATTCGAGGTAGATGGCCGGCTTGAACGGCATGGCCCTGGAGGCCCTTTTCTTAGGGTCGTATGTGGGCTGAGAGGCACGCTGAACCGTGACTTGGAGTCCAGTCTCGTCGGATATGAAGTCGCTTTCCTCTGTCAGGATCTGGAACTCGTCGATCCTGAGGCGGGAAACTGCCTCCAGATCCTGGGAAGTCTGCTTGGAGAGATCGGAGTATGCCTGTTGGAGGAAGGACACCGCGGCCTTGCCCTTCCCTCTAAGGCCTTGGTCCTTCATTGCCTCTGATATGACTTCCTTCAGCCCCTTTCCCTCGAGAACCGCGGCTGCCACCTTGGAGTACAGCTCCCGCTTCCAGTCCTCCGCAACGTACAGGTTCAGCGTCGAGTACTGGGCACCGGTGGCCGACAGGATGTTCTTGACATCCTGTATGACGCCCCTTATCAGGTTCTCCTCGACCTCGGCATCCGGGCCTAGGTCAGCAGCAGGCGTCGGCCACTTCTGCTGGACGACGAAGGGCTCTCTTCCGAGGCGCTGCCACATCTCCTCGCAGAAGTGCGGTGCGAAGGGGGTCATCATTCTGATCCAGCAGTCGAAGATGTCTACGAGGAGCGCGTAGTCCACGTCTCCCTTCACGCGTCTGAAGTAGTACTGGAGATCGTTGTACGTCTCGAACATCAGCTCCTGGATGGCCTTCCTAGGAGAAACGCTTTCTATATGTTGCTCGACCAGTGAGATTCTGCGGTTCATCCTCTGCCAGATCCAACGGTCGATGGTTCGGTTGAGTCTCTTCGAAGCCGACTTCTGGGAGACCTCTGAGATCTTTTCTTCGAACCATGCGAGCCTCTTGGAGACGGAGTTTCTAAGTGCGGCCTCGTAGTTTATGTCCTGGCCGAACTCCGCGCAGGCCGCGAACCAGAGCCTGACCCTGTCTGCCCCCCAGGTATCCAGCGAGTCCGCTATGGGGATGGCGTTCCCCTTGGACTTGCTCATCTTCTGACCCTCGCTGAGGACAATCCCGCTGGCCGCAATTCCCCTCGGCCAGTGCTTCTCAGGGAAGATGGCGGCGTGGTTGAAAAGGAAGAAGGTCGCGTGGTTGCCGACTAGATCAGGCCCTACGAAGCGAAGGTCGTTGGGGTACCAGGCCTCGAATTCCTGCCTAAGCTGCCTGATCGTCTCCACGTCCAGTCGAGAGGTCCGCGAAACGTCTTCAGGGTTCCCCTTTCCTAGGAAGACGTAGTCGAAGAGATCTGGTGTGAGCTTCTCTGCTTCAATTCCCTTTGTGTTTATGATACGGGCGATCGTGTAGTAGGCCATGTAGATGGTGCTGTCCGACAGCGGCTCTACGATCCAGTCTGGATCTAGGATAAAGGGGGTGCCGAAGCCTATCTTCCTCGCGCAGGGCTTCTCCTTCATCCACTCGACATAGTACTCGAAGCTCTTCCTCAGCTTCTCGGGGATGACCGTCATTCTTGAGAGAAGGTCCTTGGTTCTGCCCTTCCAGTCTGGGTCTCCATAGTCTATGAACCACTGGTCCTCCATCACGTTGACGTAGCACTTGGTTCGGCATCTGCAGTACACTTCTCCAGATGTCTCGTACATGATCTCTGCGGATCCCTGTAAGATGAAGTCTCTGGAAAGGACGTCCTTGGCCGAGGCGACCGTCTGGCCGGCGTACTTCCCGGTCGCTGGTCCTAGGACCCCCTCGTAGAACTCCTTCTTGTAGATGGTCTGGGTGGCCTTTTCGAGCTTCTCGGTCTCCATCTGCGATGAGATTTCCATCTTCTTGACTATGTCTACGGCCGGCCACTTCGAGTATCCGGCCACCTCTATGAGTCCAATCGGCTCGATAGACTCGACGACGGACGGGTCTATTCCAAACTTCTCCAGCTGGGATGGGTCTCTCCGGAGATCCTCGAGGGCCTGGTAGTCCAGCGGGGCGTGTGCGGGAACGCTCATGACGACTCCGGTGGCATTGGATGTCTGGACGAATGTAGCTGGGAGAATGACAACCTCTTCACCCGTAACCGGATTTTTGCACTTCTTTCCGAAGAGGCTGGACTGGTCGAATTTGCCGAGGTCTTCTACATTCTTCCTCTGCAGCCTAAGCTTCTCCACAGCCTCGGCTCCGATTATCCACTCCTCGCCCTCGATCCTAGCCCTGTGGTACTCTTGGGTTGGATGAAGCCACATGTTGGTGACGCCGAAGACGGTCTCGGGCCTCAGGGTCGCGGCGGGCAGTATGGTGCCGTCTTCCAAGGTGAACTTGATCAGGTAGAATTCGACTATCTCGACGTCCTCGCCGGTCAGCCTGTCGGCTTCCCCGACGGCGTTGCCGCACGATGGACACCAGATCACGGGGTGGGCACCCTTGACTAGATGACCCCCCTCGTTGAGCTTTGTGAACTGCCAGCGAATGAACATGGTGTAGGGAGGGTCCTTGGTCATGAAGGTTCTTCGCCAGTCTATGGACAGGCCGATCTGCTCGAAGTTCTCCCTGATCTTTTCGCTGAAGTACTCTACTATCCTCTCCGGGTCCTTGAAGCTCTCGATATCCTCCATCGAGACGCGGTGTACCCTGTGGTACTCCTCTATCACATCCTTGTCTCCCCTCTGGATCGCCCTGGCGAAGGCAGTCGTCGCAGGCCCGGTGACGTGAAAGCCCATGGGGAAGAGGACGTCGTACCCCTTCATCCGGTAGTACCTGGCAGTAAAGTCTGCAGGGAGATAGGTTGCGAGGTGCCCAAGGTGGAGAAGACCGTTCGGATAGGGATAGGCCGCGGTGATGAACATCTTGGGCCTGTTGGGGAGGTCCGCCTCGTAGACGTGGTGTTCCTTCCACATGCGCTGCCATTTCGACTCTATCTCTGCAAAATCCGTCAAGTGCTGGCCCCCAGAGAAACAGCCGGGTGGCGGCCCCTCGGCAGCAAGGCTGCCCAAATTTTTTAAATATCTTTCCGGAGCCCGAATTCTCAACAGACAAGTCTTTTTTCACCCCTTGCGTGGCCGAGGTGACTGATTGGGAAGATCCAAGGCCTACTGTGTTTTGTTCGCGCTCTCCCTGCTCGTCCTGATCGGATTTGGCGCGAGACGAGGCATAGGGCTGAGCGTCGAGACAGATGGCGGCCTGTTCGCCAGCGGAATGATGGACGAGGTCAACGTGACGCTGACCAACAGGGATAACCACCAGATCAAGGTCGTGGCGCAGCTTGTCGCAGTGGAGCCAGGCTCCCTGATCCCAACTGGGCAGCTGGGAGACGAGGCGGTATCGGCCGCGACGCTGAACAGCGGGGACAAGAGGCTCCTCACCATGGCTCTCGACACCGGTGGACTGGAGACGGGGAGGCGGTACAAGATCGGGGTTCTTGTCTTTGAGAATACGAACTCGACCGACTTCCCGGTTCCCGGGAGCCTGCTAGCCGTCTCCTACGTCTCGGACATAGAGATATGCGACCCCCTTGAGATCGTCAATGCAAATGCATCTCTCTGCAACGAGGTCGCCATCATCGGCATGGGTCATGACAGGACGACGCCGTAGCCGTCGTCTCCCTGTCACGGCCCCCATTTCTTTTTTCTCGCTTCACCCTCGCCTCCTCGCCTCGAAACAGCTAAGAGGTGGGACGTGCAGGCCAGCACCCCTTGAAGATCTACCTGGGAATTGACCTGGGGACTACTGGGTGCAGGGTGATAGCCTCCGACCAAGATGGCCGAGTCGTCTCGAAGGCTTTTTCGTCCATTACCCGCAGCGAGGCACCCCAGGACGAAGGCTGGGCAGAACAAGACGCGAATTGCTGGTGGGAGGCCCTAGTCTCATCGACGAGAACGGCCGTAAGCCCATTGCGGGGAGAGATCGATGGGGTGTCGGTGGACTCTACCTCCGGAACCGTTTTGGCGGTGGACGAGAGGGGGAGGCCGCTTTGCCGTGCATTGATGTATAACGACTCGCGGGCCAGGGCTGAGGCAGAGATACTATCTCAGGCTGCAGGAGAACTGGAGGAGAAGCTGGGGTATCGTGTTAGCCCGTCCTTCGGGGCATCGAAGCTGTTGTGGTTGAAGCGGAACCGCTCCGAGACCTTCCACAGGGCTCGGTTTTTCCTCCACGCGGCGGACTTCCTGAACGGACGGCTCACCGGTTCATTCGGGGTGACAGACCACACCAATGCGCTGAAGAGCTGCTTTGACCTGATGGAGTATCGGTGGCCCGACTTCCTAGAGGAGCTGGGAATACCCATCGAGAAGCTGCCGTCTGTCGTCAGACCGGGCACCCGCATAGGAGAGGTCTGCGCAGAGGCCTCCGCCGATACGGGGATACCTGAAGGGACCCCCGTCTACGCCGGCCTAACGGACGGATGCGCGTCGCAGATCTCGTCGGGAGCAACCTCACCGGGTGAGTGGAACAGCACCCTAGGATCAACCCTTGTCATCAAGGGCGTGACTAGGCGAATCGTGAGGGATCCGGAGGGAAGGATCTACAGCCATCTTCACCCAGATGGCTACTGGATGCCGGGCGGAGCCAGCAACTGTGGCGGTGAGTGTCTCGTGCAACTCTTCGGAGACAGGGACCTCAAGGCGATGGACCAAGAGGCTGTCCGTCTCATCCCGACAGGCCTGATCATCTATCCGCTGGTACGTGTCGGCGAACGCTTTCCGATATCATCACCGGATGCCCGCGGATTCGTCGTCGGGACTCCCAGTGCCAGCGAGGAGCTCTATGCAGGCTACCTTGAAGGCGTGGCCTATGTAGAGAGGATGGCCTACGAGATTCTTCAGGGCCTTGGAGCTGAGGTTGGAGACAAGGTGTATGTGGCGGGCGGGGGTTCCTCCAGCCGAGTTTGGCTGAGGATAAGGGCAAGCGTGTTGAAAAAGGAACTGATCAGGCCTTCGGTTCCAGAGGCCGCCATGGGCTGCGCGATTCTTGCAAGGGCTGCAGCAGATGGGATCCGAGTCGAGAGGGCATCCCGCCTGATGGTTAGAGAGGAGCTCAGGGTTCCACCCGACGCGTCTCTTTCCTCGGAGTACGACTCCAGCTATGAGAGGTTCAAGAAGGAGGTGGAGAGGCGTATCGGCCTGGCTGCTTCGACCTAGCCTTGGCGATGCAGATCTCTCCTGAGTTGTAGCAGGTAGAGCCTCTCGAAGAAGAAGGACTGCTCCTGTAGGATTGTAGCCTCGAGGCCTAGCCGCTCGGCCAACTTCACCGTCTTTTCCACGTCGTTCAGGGACGACTGGATCATGAGTGCCCTTCCCCGCGCCGACAGCAGGCTACCTATCAGGGGGAGGAATCTGTCTATGAGTCTTCTCCCGTCGGGTCCGCCGTCGATTGCGGCATCGGGTTGAAGATTGGGCTCGCTGATCAGGTATGGAGGGTTGAACGATACGAGGTCGAAGCGCCCGCGAAGTGGGGAGGCCAGGTCACACAGGACAAGGTGAATCCCAGGGGCAAGTCTCAGCGCGTTGTGCCTTGCACACCTGATGGCTTGCAGAGAGATATCCGTAGCCACGGTGAAGGGGCAGCCAGATCGAGATACCATTATCGATACGAGTCCGCACCCCGTGCCGATCTCGAGAGCCGTTCTCGGGGTCTGCCTCAAGGCTGCCTCGGCGAGCATAAACGTGTCCTCAGCTGGCTGATACACTCCCGGCCAGACGTCGAACCACAACCCATGGAACCACACCTTCCCGCACAAGCCGGCCTTCACTTCCCTTACATACTGAGAATTGGTTAACAATTAATATGTGGGCGCCACCTCATTCGTAATGTTGAGCGACCAAAAGGCTCAGATAATGGTACTTCTGAGGCAACTGCAGAGAACCCCGCCGGGCAGCGAGTCCTACCTGACCCTTCAAAGGGAGGTCCTTGAGCGAATCAAACATTTGGACAGCCAGGATCGTGCCCAGTTTCGCGCCGAGCTCGACAGGATGCGTTCCCAGATGATGGCCTACAGGCCTTCCTTCTATCGCCCGGACTACTTCAGGCTTCTGACAATCCTCACCCACCGGCTAGGAAGGCGTACCTACGACGACATAAAGGCCGAGATCAAGTCCATCCTCTCGGAAGTGGAGCAGGGGATAAGACGCAACCACTTTCCGAAGTATCCGTCCTCTTATATAAGGAGGGTGCGGACCCTCCTTATCGAGGCGAGGCGCTCCGGCGAGGCTGATCCAGCCGAGCTTGCAGAACTTGAGGCCGAGTGCGAGGAGATGATACAGGCTATCCGCGACTACGAATACGAGAACGTCGACGTCGAGGTCTCCTCCACCCGGATAAAGGTGTCAAGCAGATTCACCCTTGGAGAGAGCCAGAAGAGCTGGTCCATCGAGCTGATATCCCCCAAGCTTGAGTACGGAGGACGGACCTTCCTAAAGAGGGAGGTCTTGGCCTACATCACGCGGGTCGACAGGCCCGTCTCCCGCGGAGAGATAGAACAGGGGATTGGGAAGAAGATAAGGTACTTCGGGCACATCATTCAGAGCCTTGTTCGGAAGTACCTGATCGTCCCTGTACCGGGCGAAAACAAGTACGAGCTGACTGGGACTGGGAGGAAGGTAGGCGAAATCTACATCCAGCTCCTGGAGCGTTCGAAGGGGTAGCCGACAGAGGCTCAGGCCTGCTTCGACATATCGACAACCTTCAGCACGTTGTCCCCTACCTCGACGCCCAAGACCCTGGCTATGGGTCTGCACTTAGCCCTGAGCACAAATGCAACGAGCTTGCGGATTCTCCCCGCCTCGTACAGGATCGTCTCGAGATTGCTCTGCCCCTTCGCGATGATTACGTCTGAAGATTCAAACTCGGACAGGAACTCGTCTGACGATTCATCGAGGCTGATGCCAAGGTGGTCGGTCCCCGTCGTGATGACCTTAGCGTAGTCAAACATTGAGACCTCCTCGGCATCTGCAAGCGTGGCATCGTTGCTGATGGGGCCGCCTTTGACGGCAAAAGTCACTCGTGGCGAGATGGTGTGGATAGCGGCGACGAGCACGCGGTCGAAGGCTATCTCGCCGGCATTGTCTCCGAGGTACAGGACCGACCTAGCTGTGGATAGGATGTCAGCTAGCTTTTCCGAGTCGTCGATTGCAAGTCCCTGGTCTATTATCCCCTCGTACTCCTCTTGGAAGTTCCCCAGGTCGAAAGAGTGGCCGCTTGTTCCCAGATCCATGGTGTTGCCGGCTATTGAGACCAAGGCGGCCCTTCGAATCCTCTCCACCTCGTCCTCGATTGCAAGGATCTTGCTGAGTGCCTCCTGAGAGAGCGGGATGCTTATCTGGTTGCATAGCCGCTTCTCCTCCAAGAAGGGATCCGGATTGCCGGTTCTCTCCGAGATTAGCCTGAATATCTTGGTGCTGACGGCAGGCAGGTTGGCTCCTCGGTCTAGCTCCTTGGCCAAGATGTCTACGCTCTGCCGCATAACGTTGAACTTCGTCTCCTCACTGGAGCCTGTCTTCTCGAGCGCCCTATGCGTGACGTCGACTATGCATGGAAAGCATTCCGGCCTTGGTCGATGGATAAGCGGGGGCATTGTCGGTCGGACAGGAGGTAAGCTGATCTATGTTTTCCACTTTGGCCAGCAGAACACGTATCCGCCACCTACAGCCCGCCACGCCGCCGCCGGAATATCTTCTTGAACCAGGCTGACAGCCCGCTCGGCCCAGCGAAGCGCCTCGGCCTTGCTGGGACAAAGGGCTTGCGCGGTAGCTCCTCGGCTGGGCGCGGCACCAGAGGTCTTGCTGCCGGCGGCTTTGTCGGTGGCCTTGGCGCGGGCTTTTCAGGCCTAGGGGGCCTAGCCGGTCTAGGAGGCCTAGCCAGCTCGGCGGGGACTCCCCGGGGCTTCGCCGGGGGTCTTGGCGGCCGTCTCGTCGGCTTGGGAGGCTTCGCACCGGGCTTCTCAGGAGGCTTTGCTCGCACTGCCTCGGGCGGCCTTTTCGCAGCTATCTCTTCAGGAGGCAGTGGCTCCACAGGCCTTGGGACAAGTGGCTTCTCGGGGGCCTCACGCCGTCCCGCCGGAATGCTCGGGATCACTGGAATCCTGCCCTGGATCACGAGAACTGACAAGACGACTAGGAGCACAGCGACGGCCAGCTTGACAAGGATGCTTGTCAGGTTAGTTCTCCTCGGCGGTGGGAGGAACTGAATCGTGTACTTGCCGCCGATCTTGTCCGCTATGAAGAGGGTTCTCTCGGTCCCATTGCCCGTCTCCCACCACTGGTCCTCGGGGACAGTTTGTCCGTCCTCCCTAGTGATGAATAGGATAGTCCTGTTGGTGGATATTGGGATCGAGGCATATGCCCATTTGCCCTGGGCCTGTGGGATGGTGAGCGTCGCCGTGAAGTTGTTCTCCTCGCTCGGCTGTTCTATGATCGATGCAGCTACTCCTCTTATGTCGTAGAAGGATCCCTCCGGGACGAGGAAGAGTCTGAGATCCTCTCCGGCAGGCGTGGCAGTTATCACCCGGTTCGGGTCTATGAACCAGATTGAGGCATTCCGAGTCGTTACGTGCCCGACGCGGTCATAGGCGTAGAACGTTAGGTTCGCCCTCGTATTGTTCTCTAGGCGGGGCTGCCAGTCGTAGCTGGAGGTGTTCGTGACGACCTCCAAAGACCCGTTCACCCGGATGGCCATTCCCTCTATCCCATTGGTATCGGAAGAGACAAGCTGGACGAAGAACGCCCTCCTGGCGGAGGCAAGCTTGCTTAGGAACCGGACCTCAAGCGTCGGTGGGGTGTTGTCGACTACCAGATGGCCTGGAAGGCCATGCCCGGTGTTGCCCGATCGATCCGTGCAGTTCAGAAGGCACAGATACTCGCCCTCGGGGAGGGTGGAGTTGACCGTGAAGACATTTCCATAGATCCCGTCACCAGCCTCTCCGTCGCCGTGCATCCCGTCGTCAAAGGCCGCGGCGATAATCCTGGTTGAATTGGACACAAGCGTTACCGTACAATCTACGATTCCGGAGAGGTTATCCTCGCAGCGAGACCACACGGAGACCTCCTTGCCTAGCTTAGTCAGGTTGGGCGATACCGTCACCGGCCCAACGGCCGGGGGAGTGCTGTCCATGGTGATTGGTCCGTAGCTACGGCTGGAGCTGCGTCCCGCGAGATCCTCTACGGTCACGTTGTAGAAG
>CAYWSC010000009.1:0-15653 GCA_964460695.1 Hadarchaeota archaeon (SeqCode) | reverse complement strand
TGATCAGGCAGAGGCTCCAGAGCCGCATGCTGGCCCCCGCCAAAAGAACTCCCAGCGGGTACCCGGTCGAGAAGCTTCTCGGCGAGGACATCGGTGCGTACCCTACTGCATAGGGACCTCCCGGGCCTCGTGGCGGAGGTCACCTCCATGGAGGAAGCCACAAGGCGCAATCGGGGACCTATGGATCTACCAGTACAACGGTTCATCCATAGCAGAACTACAGTGATGAGCTTAAGCAAAGATATGTGGATGTACCGGGCGATAGATTCTTACACTTTCTTCAACACCTCCGATGCGCATGCCCTGCCCGTCTTCGATCTGATGCCGGAATCGAGCCACGGCGCTACCCCGGCCCCGGCAAAACCTGCTCCTTCCTCCTGAAGCCTTACGGACGAAGCATACCCACAGACTTCACGATACTAGCGGACGTCCCACGGATCAAGTATATGTGGTATAAGGACCCCCGTCGTCTTCGATGACCGCGTCGTTAAGACCATGCGAGGGCCGAAGCCGGTTCTGGCACCAGATGCCTTCCATTGTCCGATCTCCGCGATCGAGGTCGAAGGCCTGCTTCCGACCGAGGACCGGGCCCTTCTGTCAAAACTTGAGAAGCTTAGCCACCTCTATTCATTGACGGGGATAGGCCTCCCCCAATGTATCGAAAATATTCTCCTGAAGGCAAGGGCCGATTTCGAAGCCGTCTGCCCCTCCGGGTTTGCAGGGTCTTGCCGGGATCTCATCCGTTCCCCCAGATAAGCCGGCTAGCTGGCCATTCTGGTTGTCGCTACCTCCCTATATGCGGCACGCTTCACCATAAGGGCCCAAACCAGGGAGCCTGTCATGACAAGGGTGCCGGTGGTCAGAAGCCACTCTATGGTGTATACCCAGAAAAGCGCCTTTTCCTTGGCATCAATCGCGAGATCACTCACCTCCTTAGTTCTGGAAATCGCCTCATCAATGGTTTCAAGGGCGCCGACGTAGTCCCCGTCTAGGTAGAGCCGATCCGATGACTCCCTAATCGCTTGAACCGCACCCATCTGCCCCTCGATCTGCCTCATATTGGCACCAAAGGTATCCGCGAACTCGATCAAGCTGAAAAGGAGCTTCTGATTCAGGCGGTATTCCATCCACTTCCGTCGAAGCTCGTGAACGGTCGCAAGATCCGTGGGAAGCGGAAAAGCCACGGTGAAGTAGTAGGTGTTGAGCACGCTGTCTTGGAAGTAGGCCCATTTATTGAAGTCGCACCCAAAGACGCCGAAGATGTTCTGGCACCCGACAAACCTCCCATTCCCAACATCCCAGTAGAACCAGAGAGGTGTTAGCTTGTCATCATCCGAGACTATGATCAGCCTGCATCCATCTCTCGGGGTGACGAAGTTGTAGGGAAAGAAGCAGGGTGCCTGCTCCCACGGGATGCTCTTAGCAAGCTCATTCTGCGGGTCGGCTATCTTGAGCTTCGGGAGATAGCTCTTCGATTGCTCACCATACTGGCAATCAACAGGAAGGATCTCGTCCAGAACGGTGTCTCCCCAGCTGGGAAATCCACCGTAGCCGCCGAAGCCCTGGGAACCTCCGGTCATCAGGAGTCCAAGTCCCTCGTCCCGCACGCCATCCCTGAACCAGGCTATGTTCTCAGCCGTGAAGATACGGAGGTCGATATTGGCCAACAACACGAAATCAGTGTTTTCGATGAAGGATTGATAGGTCCTGGGAAGGTACATTCTGGCAACGCGCCTCGCATAGACGAGATCTTCTTGCGGGGTCGCGAGGCTGAGGTGAGGGACGGTCGCCCGAACATCAAAACGTGGATCGTGCATGGCGAAGAGGAATACCTCCGCCCACCCGGCCCATCCACTCACGGGAAGACCCGCCAAGAGGCTCCGGATCCTCTTCGTCTGGGGATCATCTCGCGTATCCATGGCCGCCACACTGGCAGTCGAGAAAAGGGTAACGACCACAAATGAGGCCCAAACCATTCTTGTGAGGATGAAGAGAATCCGCTGGTCGGTCCTATTCCTTCTCGAAACCACTGCGATACTCCCTCGGATGGAGCACGATGCCGAACAGATGTTACGCGGACTCTTGAAATCTCTTGTGCTATCCCATGATTGTTTCGCTCTCTGGGTTGGCGTTGGTGTTGGTCATGTCTTCATCTCGGTGTTTGGTTCAAGTTGAAGTGTTCGCGGTTGAGCATGTGGCTGGTCTGGCCGAGCATTCTCTCCGGATTCATTCTGTGCAAGAAAGCTTCTTCCAGTGCAGCCATCCCGAGGCTCATACGGGGTCTCTCAGTGTTGTACCACTCTATCATACCACCGAGAGAGTTGTAGTACCTGATCTGGGTGGCCATGGTCTCGAATAGGCGTTCTATCTTACCACTTGTCTGCGGTGCCTGGTCCTCGCCAGGATGTGCCGAATTCCATGGGCCGTGTCTTACCAGGTACCTGTTGATACGGTTGTGAGATATCCTCTCCCCGTGCTCTTTCCCGATAAGGTCCTTCACTGCTCAGACATGGTGCCTGTGCCACATCGCCAGAATCATCTTTCTCCACCGCGTCTAGAGGCCTCTTGGGTGTGCTCGATTTCCTTAGTCTCGCCATCCCCCGGTGAACCGGTACTAAGCCCACAGCTAGTGGAGCCTTCTCGGTGTGATGCCGTAGATCCCGGCGATCTTGCTGTTCGTCATATCGCCCCGCTCTTTCTGCCCCCATCGTCCACCTGATCCTCGAGTCAGTAAGTTTAGCCACCCCCGCGTCACAAACAGGGCGGTGAAATGGTTTTGGGATAACACACGCGGCAGGCCATAACGCAATACATAAATAGGGCGTTGGAAGAGTTTGATCCGGAGGTGTCCAATGCCCCACATAGTTTTCGACACCGAGCTGGACTTTGCATATGCCAAGGGAGAGATAAGGGACCATATCAAGAGCTACATGATGGGAAAGGAAGCCCAGCAGAAGGGTTTCAAGGTCAAGATGTGGGAAGTGCTCGTCGAGGTGGACGACGAGGCGGAGAAGATCCTCAAGGAGAAGAACGTCGCGAACTGGCATCCACTGGAGACCTGAGAAGCGGATCGAAATGGATGAGGAGGAGCTCCTACAGCGACTCCGCGAGCGCTTCGGAGACGCCGTGGTTCAGAGAGGCAAGGAGCTAGCTGATGCTGGTGTTCGGCTCGACAAGGACCACCGAATGATAAATCCGGGAATGGGCATATTCAAAGACTACGGCGTAGCCTCGATCTTTCGAACCGAGTCCAAGGTCGAGTTCGAGTTCGAGTCCCTAGTGCCAAGATGCCTCTCGTGTGGACTCACCCCTGGAACGATATGTCACCACGTCGTGGCAACGCTCATCGCTGCGAATAGGCAGGGCTTCCTGGCCGATGAAGAGATCAAGAAGATGAGCTCCTCTCTCCTTGGAGTCAGAGAGAGATCGGCGGCAGAAGCGAGACGCGTCTGTCCCATTTGCCACAGGCCCCTCGACATATCGAGCCAAATCGTGTGCCCCAAGTGTGGACGGGCCGTCTGCCCAGACTGCTTCAAGAAGGACCAGGGCATGTGCACCGCCTGCTATGAGCGGATCGTCCTGGGGAAGAAGCCCGAGGGCGGCGGCATTCTTGACGCCCTCAGGTCGGGCTTCGGCCTGCTGGGCCGCAAGTCCAGGTAGAACTCGTCTGGCCAGCTCAGCTATGCCTCTTGGCCCTCCTGCCTCGCTCACCCTTGGGCGGGGCTAGCACTACGATGGCTGCGAGTACGAGAAAGACCGCTGCAAGGATGATGAGTCCCCATGGAAGATGAAGAATAGCCTCGAGCTGCGACTCGGATGTGATATTGGCGGTCCCGGTGAACGACCTCAGCCCCTTGACTACTTTGAAAGTGTGGGGATCGAAGAGCTCGACACCCGAGTCGGTCACCCTAGCCTGGGTGAGAACGAACTGAGCCACCCCTTCTGAACTTGTCTCACCCTTGGCCACGGTGTCCCCATCCAGGTTCCTGACGGTAACAATCGCCCCTTCCACGGGTTTGCCACCGACCAGCACCCTTACCTTCACAGTTTTCTTCACGACTATCTCGGACGACCCCTCAGTCCTTGTCCTCTTGATGTTGATCACACAATCCTGTGCCACGACCTTCGAGGAGTCACGCGCCTCAAGCTGGATCTGTTGGCCGAACAGTACGTCCCCCTCCATGTTCATCTGTGACCCCTTAACGTAGACGACGTAGAACGGGCCTTCGATCAAGTTTCCGCTCAGCTTGACGTTCCTTGAGTTCACAAGGATGACCCCGCCCATTCCAGTGCCATTCACCACGTTTCTCTCGAACCGAACCCCGTCGCAGTTCTGGATGACAACTTGCCTGTCCGAATTGTTGAAGAACCAGTTCCCGGTGACGGATCCGGTCGAGTGGTTTAGCAGCAGGGCGGTCGCCGTCGCGTAGACAAGGTTGTCCGAGAAGGTGAAGTTCCTGGCCCCTTCACACCGGATGGCATAGCCCCTCGCCCTCGCGAAGACCGTGTCGCGGATCATAGAGTTATCGGATCTGATCTTGAAGCCACCTATCCACCTGAGCCCGACGGTGGTGGTGAATATCCCTCCTATGTTGCAGTTCCTGATGTCGACGCGCCCATCCGCGACGAAGGAGAAGCCCTCGCTGAGGTTGACCGCCTCCACGGTGGAATTCCTCATTACGAGCGTGCCGCCCTCCTCCACAAGGAAGCCCTGATGATGAGTCCTATTCGAATCGAAAACCAGCACAGAGTCCTTGATAGTTAGGGTGGCCCCGCTTCTCACAGTGACATTGCCGCGGAACAGTATGCTCTGGCCGACTATCTCCTCGTCGCCGACAACTTCCAACCCCTCACAGGGCGGGAGAGACGTGGATTTCTCGGCGTGCACTGGGACAAATAGCACTGCTGCAAGGCCCACGAAGACGGCGCACAGGAGGGGAGCTGGCCTCAGCATCCCTCGGCCAGGGGGCCGCCTTCTTTTAAAATGTCTCATGAAGAACCATTTTTCCACGCCTTGCGGTTGAGCCGGGTTACCAGCGGTCGAAACTCGGTGATTTTCAAGTGAGATACAGCGGCCTAGCAGCCCTCGATATGGACGGAGTCCTCGTTCCAGACCCAAGCACCTGGGAGAGGTTTCATCAAATCCTCGGGACTGAGGAGGAGCGCGAGAGGAACATGGAGCTCTTCTACCGCGGAGAGATAGACTACGAGACGTGGGCCAGGCTGGACGCGTATCTCTGGAGGCAGATGAGTGTCAAGCCCGTACTTGGATACCTGAGCCGCGTCCCGCTTGTCGAGGGCGCCCGTCAACTGGTGGACGAGATGCATCGCCTCGGAGTCGCAACAGCAATTGTCAGCACGGGGATAGAGATGGTGGCCGAGGAGATCTCGAGGAGACTCGGAATGGACTTCTTTGTCGCCAACCGGGTGATCGTTCGAGGAGGCGCGTTTACAGGGGAGGTGTTGGTGCGCTGCCCTTTCGACGGGAAGGGATTGGCACTGAGGCGGCTGGGAGAAGATCTCAAGATCCCTAGAGGGCGCTGGGCCGCAGTTGGGAACGACTCGAATGACGTCTCGATGTTCAAGGAGGCCGCCTTCTCGATCGCATTCAACCCTATTTCGGAAGACGCGGAGAAGGCGGCGAGTGTTAGCATACGTTCAGAGACCCTTCACGAGGTGACGGATCTGCTAAGGCAGTTCTTTCTCAGCCCGGGATGACTATTCAGACAGCTAGGTCGTGTACTCCGAGTTTATCCTCACGTACTCGTAGGAGAGGTCGCATCCCCAGGCCGTGGCGGAGGAGTCGCCGAGGCCAAGATCCACGATCACCTTGAAGCTGTCCTCCGACAGGATCAGAGCCGCCCTCTTGTTGGCCTCTTCGGATACAAGTACTCCCCTGTGAACCCACCTCAAGCTCTCAGATCCCCGGACCAGAGTGATCGAGATCAGATCGGGATCGATATCTGCGCCGGAGTATCCCGCTGCAGCCACGATCCTGCCCCAGTTCGGGTCGGACCCGAAGACTGCTGTCTTTACCAGGTTGGACGAAGCGATCGTTCTTGCACAGACCCTCGCGTCCTCAAGAGTGCGCGCCCCGGTAACGAGGATCTCGAAGACCTTGCCAGCCCCCTCTGCATCCCTGACCATCTTCGTAGCGAGGGACCGGAAAACCGCGAGCAAGCCCCTTTCAAAGTTGGAGAAGGCCTTCGTCCCCTCCCTTAGCACGGGGCCTGAGAGCCCGCTTGAAAACACCAGCAGGGTGTCGTTCGTGCTCGTGTCGCGATCGACGGTGATCATGTTGAAGGTCTGGTCAGCCGCCCTCCTCACGGCAGCATCGAGGGCCTCTGGCTCTATACGGGCATCGGTAGTCACCACCGAGAGCATCGTTGCGAGGTTTGGGTGTATCATACCCGCTCCCTTGGCCATTCCTGCTATGGTTACCCCGCGGGTCTCCCCGTCGAGCTTGACGCACGCCTCCTTCTCCGTCATGTCTGTAGTCATTATCGCCCTGGCGGCCCTCCTCGATGACTCCCTCGAGCTCGAAAGGCTCGCCACCGCCTCCTCGAGCCCCCTGAGCACCTTGTCGATGGGCAGGGGGCGTCCGATCACGCCTGTAGAGGCTACGAGCACCTCCTCGTCCGGCATATCCATGAGGGAAGCTGCCCTCGAGGCCGTCGCGAGGGCATCCCTTCTCCCCCTCTCGCCCGTGCATGCATTAGCATTACCGGAGTTCAGAACGACGGCCCTTGCCCTCCCCCCGGTCCTCCGAAGCCTCTCCATGGAGACGACTACAGGGGCCGCCTTCACCTTGTTTGTGGTGAAGAGGCCTGCGCAGACTGCCTCGGTCGAGCACTCCACGATGGCGAGGTCGAGCCCCTCCTTCTTGACCCCTGACCTGACTCCCGATGCTCTAAAGCCGCGTGGCTCCGTTACTCCTCCGTCAACCCACTGCAAGAGGTCCACCTATGGGTACAGACCGGGAAACGTCAGCCCCTCGCCCTCGGGACGGCCGAACATGAGATTCATGTTTTGAACCGCCTGGCCAGAGGCACCCTTCGTCAAATTGTCTATGGCCGATACAACGACGAGCCGCCCAGTTCTCTCGTCCCTTTCAAATCCGATGTCACACCTGTTCGACCCTGCAATGCCCCTCAGGTCGGGCACCGCTTCCATTATCCTAACAAAGGGGCTGTCGGCGTAGAACTCAGAGTAGAGGGCACTGACCTCGTCGAGTTCGAGGCGCGAGGACGGGAAGGTGTGACAAGTCGTTAGTATCCCCCTCGAGATTGGGACTAGGTGAGGGGTGAAGTTGACCGTGACTCGTCTCCCAGCCAGTCTGGAAAGCTCCTGGTCGACCTCGGGGGCATGCCTATGGGTAGTGACCTTGTAGGGCTTAACGAAGGAAGAGGTCTCCGGATGATGGGTAAAGGGCGAGGGCTTTATCCCGGCGCCCGAGCTGCCGGACTTGGAGTCTATGACGATTCGGTCTAGATCGATGAGGCCCTCGCTGACCAGCGGTGCGAGGGCCAGGATGGCCCCTGTAGGGTAGCAACCGGGATTGGCGACCAGCCTAGCAGCCCTTATCTCCTCTCGATGAAGCTCGGGCAGACCATAGACCGCCTCTATATCCGGGCTGGAGTGGGCCACGCCGTAGACCTCCTCGTAGATCCGTTTGTCAGAGAACCGGTAGTCAGCCGACAGGTCGATGACCTTCGAGCTCTCCAGCAGGCTCGGCACGATCCTCATCGAGGCTGTGTGGTGTACACAGCAAAAGACCACGTCGGAATCCGACAGGCGGGAGGGATCGGGCCTCTCGTAGGAGAGGTCGAGGCCCACCGCGTTGGGCAGTCTGGCGGATACAGGCTTTCCCTCAAGCTCTCTAGATGTCACGTGCAGTATCTCGGCGTCCGGATGTTGGAGGAGAATTCTAATCAGTTCGGCACCAGTGTAACCACTGCCCCCAACTATCGAGACCTTGATCAAAAGGGCGCCCCCTACCTACTCCTCCTTCAGGTACTCCTCCAAAAGCCTGATGGCGCATAGGTCTGAGCACATGCTGCAGACCCTGGGGTCGTGAGGAGGCCTCGTGGACCTCCTCCTAGTGAACTCCTCGGGGTCTATGGAGAGCTCCATATGGGTCTTCCAGTCCAGCTCTTGCCTAGCCTTCGATATGGAGTCGTCCCATTCCCTGCCCCGTCCCCTCGCCACCTCGGCTGCGTGGGCAGCTATCCTCGCGGCAATCACGCCTCTCCTCACATCCTCGACAGTGGGCAGGCATATGTGCTCGGCGGGGGTCACGACGCAGAGGAAATCGGCACCAGCCCAGGCGGCCAGAGCTCCGCCGATCGCCCCAGTAATGTGGTCGTACCCGGGGGCGACGTCCGTCACGAGCGGGCCGAGAACGTAGAAAGGAGCACCGTCGCAGACCGCCTTCTCAATCCTGACGTTGGCCTCGATCTGATCCATTGGCACGTGCCCCGGACCCTCCACCATGACCTGGACGCCCCTGTCTCTAGCCCTCTTGACCAGTTCGGCCGCCACCATTAGCTCTTCTAGCTGGGCCCGGTCGGAGGCATCGTGGATGCAGCCGGGCCTAAGCCCGTCGCCTATGCTTATCGTGAAGTCGTATTTCTCAGCGAGATCGAGGACGTAGTCATAGTTCTGGTAAAGGGGGTTCTCATTTCCGCTGTGGATTATGGAGGCGGCGATGAAGGCGCCTCCCCTGCTAACGACTCCCAGAAGCCTAGAGGACTTCCTCAGCACCTCGACGGTTCTCTTCGTGACGGCGGCGTGGAGGGTGAGAAAGTCTACACCATCCTTGGCATGCTTCTCAATCGAGCCGAAGATGTAGTCCTCGTTGATGTCGACTATGCTTCCCTCCTTTTTCTGGGCCTCGAGGGCAGCGTCGTAGATAGGGACGGTGCCCAGGGGGCAGCTAAGCTTCGATATGAGGTGCCTCCTGAGGTCATCCCTGTCCTTTCCTGTGCTGAGATCCATAATGGTGTGGGCACCCGCCGACAAGGCGACCCGCGCCTTCTGAACCTCCTCTTCGAAATTGCTTATGTCCTTGGAGCTGCCGAGGTTCGCGTTTATCTTGACGCTCATGCCCTCTCCTATCGGTACGGGGACAACGTCCTCCCTTACGGCGCTCCTCGGAATAACCACCCTGCCGGAGGCTATTAGACTCTTCAGCCTGGTAGGGGGAACTCCTTCCATCTGAGCTATCTTTAGCAGGTCCCTGTCAGGCGGGTTCGACCTGACCCTCGTAACAAGGGTTGACAACGGCTATACCTCTCCTCTCAGACCAGCCGTCCCTCTGGGAAGAATATATCTCTTATGTAGAGAGAGGAAGCGGCCGTATCTCTGTCACCATGTCGAGGAGAGATCCGTGCCCATGGGCGGGGAGTCTGTGCAGATAGGGCTGGCCTTGGATAGGAGGATGGGGGAGGCCGCTAGAAGACTCCTCTTGTCAGAGGGCCTGCTTGACACTTCCAAGCGCATCGTCTGCCAAGGCGAGGAGCTGATACTCCCCATAAAGCCGGGCCTGGAGGAGAAGCTGCCGCACAGTCTCCGAGACCGCGGCCGGCTGGTAAGGCGGCCTTTCGAATCTCTGGGGAGGAGGCCCAGCAACATCGCCGAGGCCCTCTCCGGAATTCTATCGGAGGGCGAGATCAGGAGGCTCGGGCGGTCCTACGATATGGTCGGAAGAATCCTCGTCATAGCGATCCCGGAGGAACTCTACCCCAAGAGGCGCCAGATAGGGGCGGCGTTGCTCGAGTGGCTCCGAGTTGAGACAGTGGCCTGCAAGGTATCGGCGGTATCTGGGGAGTACCGGGTGAGGTCTCTAGAGGTAATTGCCGGGTCAAGTTCGCTGGAAACGCTGCACCGTGAAAACGGCCTCAGATTCAGACTGGACCTCTCCAAAGTATTCTTCAATCCAAGGTTGGCCTCGGAGCGCTGGAGGGTCGCACTCCTCGCCAGGGATGATCAGCAAGTCCTGGACATGTTTGCCGGGGTTGGACCCTTCTCAATCTCCATAGCGAGGGCATCGACCCTTCCCGGCAGACGGATCGTGGCTATCGACAAGAACAGGGAGGCAGTCAGGTACCTAGGGCAGAACGTCGGGCTGAACAAGGCTTGGGCGGTTAGGCCCATTCTCGCCGACTCGGGCCTCTTGGTTGCCGCATTTGCAAAGAGGGGAGTTCTCTTCGACAGAGTCATCATGAATCTTCCATGGCTGGCCCACATGTTCGTCGAAACGGCAGCCTCAGTCCTGAGGGAACACGGCTACCTCCACTACTACCGTCTTCTGCCGAAGGGAGAGGAGTCTCGCGTCATACCAGAGGAGCTTGGCAGCGGATTCGATGTGGAGCAGATCAGATGCGTGGAGGACTACTCCCCGTCAAGCTCCATATTCGTTGCAGACGCAGTGAGGCTGCGCTAGATCAGGGCGAAGACTGAGGCGGCAGACAGGCCACCCGCCAGGGTTGCGATGAGATTGACCTGCCCGTTTGACATCTTTCCCCTGATTTCAAACTTTGCCCCGAGAATGCTGTCCACCGTGGATCCGACCATTCCGCCGACGGCGCACACCAAAATGATGGTTGCCAAGGTCCAGCGGGGAGCCGACTCTAGGTGCAGCGTCCATGCGATGAGGCCGAGGACGATTGAGCCTATCAGGCTTGCAACGGTTCCCAGCAGCGATACGCCGCCGTGGGTCCCCGGCCTGACCCGCCTAAGGTTCGTTATCAGCCTCGGCGGACTCTTGCTCGTTAGGCCTATCTCGCTCGACAGCGTGTCGGCCAAGGCGGCTGACACCGCGCCGAGGTAGCCAGCGAGAAAGACTGCGCCGGGGTGTACAAACTCGGAGACGACGAAGAGAAGCGCAGTCAGCCCGTTGGCCACCACGTTCTCCCACGACCTCCTCCCCAGCCTGTCCTCGGCTGCCCCGAGGCTCTCCTTCAGCTGGAACTTGTACCTTGTAGCTACGCTGCCGAGCAGGAAAAACGAGAGGAGTACCAGGAGCCATCCCAGCCCGCACAGAGCGAGGATGGCAATGCCGAATAGCCACGCGGCGATAGCTCCGCTAGTGGTGAGGACCCTCTTCCTCTCCCCTATCAAAGCTAGGAGGGTGCAAATGACTATGCCCAACAGAGACGATAGCCCTAACCCTCCGGCCGCAGCCATGAAGCCAGGCACTTCTCCCTACTCCCGAATTAGCCGTGTCAAAGAAAGACACACATATAAAGGTTATTTCGGACCATTTCAAAGGAGTCGTTCATGCAGGCCTCCTTTTCGAATTCTAACGAAGATGAGGTCAAGATAGGGTTAGAATGCCACGTTCAGCTAACCAGTCTCAAAAGCAAGCTTTTCTGTGGCTGCTCGGCCGACTACAGGGGCAAGGAGCCGAATACGTTGGTATGTCCTGTCTGCCTAGGCCTGCCTGGCTCGCTGCCCGTTCCCAACAAGAAGGCAGTCGAGTACGGTATAATGATCGCCTCAGCCCTCAACTGCGAGATAGCAGAGATCTGTTCCTTCTACAGGAAGAACTACACCTACGTCGACCTCCCGAAGAACTATCAGATATCGATGTACGAGGCGCCCGACGGCTCCAGGACGCTTGCCCGAAACGGATACCTAGAGCTCAGAGTTGATGGGTCGAGGAAACGGATAGGTATATGGAGGGTCCAACTGGAGGAGGACCCGGGCAGGAACGTCTTCAAGGGGTCAATCGTCACCTCGCCGGAGACGCTCGTCGACTACAACAGGAGTGGAGTAGCTCTCTGCGAGATCGTTACAGCCCCCGACATCTCGTCCCCCAAAGAGGCGAGGCTCTTCGCCCAGAAGCTAAGAAGCATCGTTGAGCACCTCGGCATCACAGACGGGTCGCTTGAAGGATCCATGAGGTTCGATGCCAACATCTCCGTTGCGGGGGGAAAGAGCGTCGAGATCAAGAATATCTCCAGCTTCAAGGCCCTCCAGCGGGCCCTAAGCTTCGAGATCTCGCGGCAGACGAGCATGGTGAAGAGGGGGGCGGCAGTAGGTAGGGAGACGAGACACTACGACGAGGCGAGGAAGATAACCGTCTCGCTCAGAACCAAGGAGACGGCTGAGGACTACCGCTACTTCAGGGACCCGGATCTAATGCCCATCAAGATTGATCCACAGATGGTTCGATCCATCGTCAGCTCGATGCCGGAACTCCCCGACGCAAGGGCATCTAGATTCGTAAGCCAGTATGGGCTTCCCGAGTACGACGCCGGTGTACTCACCGCCTCCAAGAAGCTTGCCGACTTCTTCGAGGAATGCGTCTCGCTGTACAACCAGCCCAAGAAGATATCGAACTGGCTGATGACCGAGCTGCTCGGATACCTGAACGAGAAGGGATTGGAGCTGGAGGAGCTCCCCATCTCGGCCCGCCACCTAGTTGAGTTGATAAGGCTGATCGACGAAGAGACCATCAGCGGCAAGATAGGCAAGACGGTCTTCAGGGAGATGGTTCAAAGCGGCGAGTACCCGTCACGGATAGTCGAGAAGAGGAGCATGACCCGCATCGCCGACAGAAACCAGTTGGAGAAAATCGTCGAAGAGGTCTTCAAAGAGAATCCGGACGCGGTCAGGGACTCCCTCTCCGATCCCAGGGCGAGGAACTTCCTTGTCGGCCAAGTCATGAAGAAGACCAGGGGCCGAGCTGACCCTGTTCTGACAAACCGTCTCATCTCGGAGAGGCTTGAAAAGCTGAAGGCCTAGGTCTAGTCGACCAGCGTTAAACATTTCAAACCGGCCTCCGGGACGGAGGCGGAGAGCTTATGAAGAAGGCGATAAATGGATGGGCCTTCCCCAAGGAGATGGATCTGAACCAGGTCCTGGCGGCTGCAAGGGACGCCGGCTTCGACGGCTATGAGGCATGCATGTCGGAGGACGGCTTTCTCAGGCTAGGCTCGTGGAGGGAGGACTCCGAGTCGATCAGGCAGGCAGCTGGAGAGACCGGCCTGGAGGTTCCTAGCATCGCCAGCGGCTTGAACTGGAAGTACCCCCTCAGCTCCCCGGACGACAAGGTTGCGGAGAAGGGCCTCCAGGTGGTGAGGGAGAGCCTGCAGGCAGCAAACCTGCTGGGCGCCAAGACGGTTCTCGTGGTTCCCGGCGTGGTGACCGAGGATGTACCTTACTCCTACGCGTACGCAAGATCGATGGAGAACCTCAAGAAGGTGATGCCTCTAGCCGAGGATCTCGGGGTGGACGTCGGAGTGGAGAATGTTTGGAACAAGTTCCTCCTAAGCCCCCTAGAGTTCAAGAAGTTCTTGGAGGAGCTGGGGAGCGAGAGGGCCAAGGCGTACTTCGATGTTGGAAACGTGCTGGTGAATGGGTATCCACAGGACTGGATCAGAACCCTGGGCGAGTACGTATCGTGCGTACACGTTAAGGATTTCAAGACCGAGGTGGGGAGCATTAGGGGATTTACCTACCTGCTCCAGGGAGATGTCAACTGGCCCGAGGTGATGAAGGCCTTCACCGAGGTTGGCTACGACTACTACCTGGTGGCGGAGCTGGGCCCCTTCAAGTTCTTCCCGACGAAGATGCTGTACGACACCTCCTCCAGTCTGGACAGAATCATCAGTCTCGCGAAGTGAGAGGTTGACCCTGCACGAGGAGATGGTTGCGTGCGTAGGGTCTAGGGGAACGATCTTTCCCCTGCCGCGGAGCGTCGCCCACAGGAGGAGGATCCACCACCTAGTTGTGAGGGTCTTGGCGACGAATCGCCAGGGCCTGTTGCTGGTTCAGCGCAGATCGGCATCCAGGGAGACGTATCCAGAACACTACACCGACTCTGCGTCGGGCCACGTCTCCTTCAGCTTCAACCTTCTTCACGACCTGGATGGAGAGCTGAAGAGGCAGGCTGAGAGAGAGCTCTACGAGGAGACAGGCCTCCGAGTCGTCCAACGTCACATCCAGCCCTTCGGTGAACCCATCTCCTCGGATGATGCCTTCGAAACATCGTACACATTCGTCGCCGAGGTAGCCGGCCAGCTGAAGGCGAGCGCCGAGGTGGATGCGACACGTACGAGGTTCGTTACGCCAGAAGAGCTTAGGAGAATGCTCCGCGAGGAGTCCTTTGTTCCAGAGGCAAGGATGCTGTGGGGCAAGCTGCTGGACAGGATCGGCAGTAGGAGCGCCTTTCAGGTCTTCTTCCTATAGCCGCCTCAGCTCGGCAGCCCTCTCCTCTGGAACAGAGTCGTTGATGTAGACGCCCGCACCCACCTCCGAGCCGGCAAGGTACTTGATCTGGTCCCTGCTCCGGTGCCGAGGCATAATCTCGACGTGAAGGTGGTGGTGAGGGTACCGCGATCCATCCGTCGGCGCGTTGTAGATGCAGAGCACGTACGGCAGGCTGAACCCGAAGAGCCTGTTGTAGCGGGACAGGATGTCCCTCAGGATCGACGAAAAGTCAGCCACCTTCTTCTCGTCAAAATCGGCGACGCTCGCGACGTGGTCAACCGGGAGTATCATGGTCTCGTAGGCAAATCTAGGCGCAAACGGAACGAAGCACAGGAAGGAGTCGTTCCTCGACACAAGTCTGTCGGAGTCGAGCTCCCTGTCAGCAACATCGCAGTAGAGGCACCGGCCAGTCCTCTCCATATATCGCTTGGCCTCGGAGAGCTTCTGAGCCGCCACGGGCGGCACGAACGGCAGGGCGTAGAGCTGACCGTGGGGATGGGTGAGGGTGACCCCTATCACCTCTCCCTTGTTTCGGAAGATGAAGACGTATTTGACCCAAGGAAGCTTTCCCAGCTCCAAGTACCGCTGTCTATACAGCCTCACAAGCTCGCATATGTTCTCTAGGCTCAGGTCCGCCAGGTCCTTGTCGTGCACCGGGGTCTCGAGCAGCACCTCACACCTGCCTATCGCCCTTCCCTTACGGTACAGCTCGTCGCCCTCGCTCACAGGAGGCGCGGACTCGTCGAAGGCGGGGTACCTGTTCGCAAGGGACCTGACCGTCCAAGTACCCCGCACTTCCTCTGAACCTGGGCAGAAGGGGCAGGTCTGCGACAGAACGGGGCGGACGTGCCTCTTCGGAGCTATCACCACCCACTGACCCAGTACCGGGTTCCACCTAAGTTCATGGGACATCATGTCGCCCTCCCTTCTCTTCCGTTGCACCTTGATCCGGCCTGACAATGTAGGGCTTTCCTCCCGCCCTGCGAATCGCGTCGGCAACTGCCTCCTGTCTTCCCGGAGCGAGTACAACTATGCATCCCCCAAGGCCAGCCCCAGTCAGCTTTCCCCCGAGGGCGCCGGCTCGCCGGGCTGCCTCTAGGAGCCTTTCAATCTTCGGATGCGATACCTCATAATAGTCCCTAAGATATGTGTGGTGATCAGACATGAGCTTCCCCAGCGCCTGTAGACTTGGATTCCTCTCCTTTAGCAGGGAGACGGCGCGTCGGGTGATGTCGCGGTTCCTGATAGTCGCGGTTATCCTCTTCCTCTCCGTCTCCGGCAGGTGAGAGAGGTGGGGCCGCACCTCCTCCCACGTCAAGGCTTCCAAGTCGACGCTATGGCCGAGGAGGGACTCCAGCCTCCTCACAGCCGATGCCATCTCCCTGGTCCGAATCGAGTGGACATCCATCGTCCTCTTCGAAACCAGGGTGTCCCCG
>CAYWSC010000008.1:0-16011 GCA_964460695.1 Hadarchaeota archaeon (SeqCode) | reverse complement strand
CCTCAGGTAGCCTATGGGTCCCGAGACCATCAGGTCTGTGACGATCTCGGGGGTGGCCGTATCGCAGAACGACACGTCGTACCGGTCGAGCAGGTCTACCACCTCCTGGCATATCCAGCTCCTGTCGCGGAACTCGAAGACGTGTTCGAAGCCCTCCGGCAATATGCTGAGGAAGCCCTCAAGCTTTTCGTCATTTCTCTTCAGTTGGGGCGGGAGCTGCCAAAGGACGGGACCCAGCTTGGAGCCAAGGCGTGTTGCCCTTTGCATGAACCTCTGGACAGCCTCCTCCACCCCTGCAAGCTTCTTGACGTGGGTGATGTAGCGGCTCGCCTTGACGGAGAACACGAATCTCTCCGGGGTCGAGTCCCGCCACTTCTCGAAGGTGGTCTCCCTTGGGAGGTGGTAGAAGGAGCTGTTCACCTCGACGGTATCGAATTTCTGGCAGTAGTAGGAGAGTCTCTTCGCTGTTCCGAGGTCCTCCGGATAGAACCTGCCGCGCCAGTGGTCATAGCTCCACCCCGATGTGCCTACCCTGACTTCCCTCAACACAGAGAATACTCGCTGCAGAGAACTTATAGCTTGCGATCGCTGCCCCGACCGCTATGCACAATCGAGAGGGATCTGGGCAAACCTTATAAACGGTGATAACAGATGCCTCCCGGTGACCCTATGAGCCATCACAAGCTTTCCGAGAACCTGCAGGAGGCGGACTGGAAGACCGAGAAGCATGTACCGGTCATCGACTGCCCCGACGCCGTGAAGCGTGGGGACACCTTCCAAGTCTCTGTCTCTGTGGGCAGGGAGATACCTCACCCGAACACGACGGAGCACCACATAAGGTGGATATCGCTCTTCTTCAGAGCTGACGGGGAAAAGGCGACATACCAAGTCGGCCACTTCGAGTTCACGGCGCACGGCGAGTCCGGGCAGGGGCCAAATGCCGGCCCTGTCTACACCGCACCGTCGGCCACGGCTACGGTCAGGATGGACAAGCCGGGCACGCTATACGCCCTAGCCCTCTGCAACATACACGGACTCTGGCAGGCAGCCAAGAGGATAGAGACAGAGTAGACCGGGCCTTGAACGGGCCCGGGCCCTTGAGGTAAGGTTTAAGAGCGCGGCAGACCAGGCGGGCTGGTGACCGGAAGGATAGACGTACACACCTTCGAGAGGATAATGGAAAGCCTCCCGGTAGAGATAAGCTACGTCGACGCGGACGACGTGGTGAGGTACTTCAACAAGAACGGCGACAGGATCTTCCCAAGGGGCAAGGGCGTCATCGGGCGCAAGGTTCAGAACTGCCACCCGAAGAAGAGCGTAGACAAGGTCCAGGAGATCCTCGACGGCTTCAAGGATGGGTCCCTGGAGGAGGCCGAGTTCTGGATAAACATGGGCCCGAGGATGGTCTACATCAGGTACTTCCCCGTCAGGGATGAGGACGGCCGGTACATGGGCGTAATCGAGGTTACCCAAGACGTCACGAGGATCAGGCAGCTCGAGGGAGAAAAGAGGCTTCTCAACGAGTGACGAAGACTGGCTGCATCCCCTTCTCGTCCAAGAGCCTCTCCAGGGTCATCTCCAGCCCAAGGCTTCGGAGCGTCTCCTTGAAGAGACTCCAAGATCGATAGCTTGGAACCGCGCCGCTGGCGGCCCTTATCATCACGTTCTTCTCTGTTCTTCTAACGGAGACGTACTCGAATACGTCAACCTCGTATCCAAAGGACTCTAGGACCAGCCTTCTCAGAGAGTCCGTCAGGATGGAGCCGAGGAGCCTCCTGTGGGTGTAGTTCTCTGTCAGAGGCACGAGAATTCGGGCCTTGACCGACTTCAACTGAACGGGTATCTCTCTCTGGCAGCACGGGACGAAGAAGGCGTACCTGGCTTTCAGCTCGATTGCCTTGACCACCGCTTCGTCTGTGGCCGTGTCGCAGGCGTGCAGGGCCAGCAATATCGACACGTCTCTGTCCGTCTGGAAGTCTGCTATCTTCGAGACGTGGAATTCTACGTTATCGAAGCCCATCTCCTCTGCGATGCTCCTTGACCTATTGATCAGCCTCTCGGAGTGATCGATCCCTATCCACTGTATCCGTCGGTCCATCCTCTCGGAGAGCATCTGGTTCAGTATGAGGCTGAGGTGGCCCTTGCCGGATGCACACTCGACGATGACGACGTCACGGCGTCTCCCTATCCCCCTTACAGCCTTCTCGACCAGGGGAGCCATCGCTAGGACCTGCGCAAGCTTGTCCCTTCCCTCCTCTCTCAGTGCCCCCTCCTGGGTCGAAAGGCCGAGAAGAGCGAGTAGCCGGCGCATCGCCTGTGACGGCTCGTACTGCAACTGGAGGTGGGCATCCGGCTCGCTCATTGCAAACGCCGCTTGGACGGAGCGTCGTATAAATGGTTCGAGGAGCCGTCGACGGTGCGGGGTGGCTGAGAGATTTAAGGAAGGCAGAAATGGGCATAACGATGTTACGGGCATGCGACGTCCTCATCATCGGCGCAGGGCCGGCAGGAATACAGGCTGCCATTCACGCCTCGAGAAGAGGCGCAAGGGTCATCGTCCTAGGACGCTTGGCAAAGAGCGGGCTGGGAAAGGCGTGGGTGGAGAATCTCCTTTGCATCCTGGGCCAGGTGCAGGGGTACCAGCTCCTCCTCGCCGGGAAGAAGCAGGCTGAGGCTGCAGGGGCAGTCTTCATCGAGCTCGACGCTGTCCGCCTCGCCAAGAAAGACGACTCCTTCGAATGCGAGCTGGAGGACGGCAGCAAGATAACATGCTTGGCCGTCATCCTGTCCACTGGCATAACTAGGGAGCGCTCCCCGATAAGGAGCGAGAAGAGATTCATAGGCAGGGGCATCTCCTACTGTACCGACTGCGACGGGCCGCTCTTCAGGGGTCGGAGGGTCGCTATCGTCGGATGGGAGAGCGCGGCGGTCGCATCGGCGGAATCGCTCCTAAGCTTTGCGTCCCGCGTCTTCTTGGTTGACCCGGAATCCAAGATGGAGGAGTCGTCAAGATCCAGGCTGGGAAAGATGGGGGTCCAGTTCATCAACAAGAAGCCCGTTGACGTCTCGGGCGCAGACCGGGTCGAGAGGCTAATCCTCGAAGACGGGAGCTCGATCGAGGTCGACGGCGTATTCATCGAAATGGGGTCCAGAGGCCTACTTGAACTCGCAATGCCACTGGGGCTCTTCCCCAACGAGAGGGGCTTCCTAGAGGTCGACAGGTCCCAGAGAACCGGTGTGGAGGGAGTCTTTGCCTGCGGGGACATAACAGGTCCTACCCTCTAGATCTGCAAGGCGATAGGCGAGGGATGTGTCGCCGGCACGGGATTGGCAAACGAGGAGAAGAAGGGCGCCAGGATCATAGTCGTGATCCAGGGCGACTACACGAAGTCCAACGACATCCTATTCGACTACGGCAACGCCATGGATCTCGACGGCATAAACTCCCTCGCCGTGGGACACCCCAACGGGGCGGTCCCCTTCAGCGACCTTATAGGGAAGCTTCCAGATCCGCTGCCCGGGTGGACTGCTGATGACCCAACAGGCATGCAGATGGCCACACCGACAGGATCCTACAGCTTCGCCCAGAGGGACTACTACAAGGAGGGCGCCGACGACCAAGTGAGCATAGTCATCTACGACACGGTTCAGAACCAGTTCGGCCCCTGGTATGCCCTCTGGTACTCGGCGTACTCGTGGGAGAGTACTGAGGGGTACGGCCGGTTCACCAAGGTCAACGGATATCCCGCATGGGAGGTCAGGGAGTACTCTGACAACAGCGGCTACCTTGCAATTGGCGTGGGGACCGGCACGCAGGTTTCAGAGCCGGGCTGGCTCTACCTACTTGCCCTGGTTCCTGTGGCGCTTCTTGCCACTAGGCGAGCGCGCAGATCGATCCCTGCTAGGTCGTAGAAGCCCTGAGACAGGGCTGGGAAGGCCCGCCAGAGGGAGGCGGGCCGGGCTGTTTTTTAGATAGAGCCCGTCGTTATCTCTATCCCGTTCTCCGTGACCACGAAGGTGTGCTCGCTCTGGGCGACAAGGGTGCCCCGGGCCTCTGAGAGGACGCCGTACTTCCGCAGCGCGTTGTTCTTGACCATCTCAAGGAGGGCAAGTCTTGATCCTGGGATCTTCGACTTGAACCACCTGTCTGTAAACGGGAGCGTCTTGTAGTTCTCCAGGATAAAGAGGTAAAGCCTCTTCGCCACCCTGAGCCTGGGGAAGGGGTTCTCCTTGTTCAGGGCGTAGATATAACACTGGGACGACTCGGTCACGTTGCCCGTGCCGTCGCTGGCGAATATGTCGAGCCCGTATGCCTCTCCGACTTCGAGTGGCTCTCCGTGGGGCATCGAGAAGTTGGGAATCGTCTTTGGCCCGTGCTGCAAGTACCTCTCCAGGGTGTGCCCCGAGAGCTGTCTAATGGGAGTATATCCGTATGACTTGATGGCCTCCTCTATCCTCCTTCCTATCTCGTTGGTCATCACCCCGGGGCCTGCCGCAGAGAGGGCCTCCCTCTGGGCATCTTCCGTTGCCTTGATCAGGTCCGAGTCACCTCCACCCACCACGATGGAGCGAGCCGTGTCAGCAATGAAGCCGTCTAGGTGGGCGCCCACGTCGAGCTTTACGAGCTGCCCTGCCTCGAAGGTGGTCTGATCCCCGTCTGGACTCGTGTAGTGGGCTGCCACATGGTCAATCGAGATGTTTGCCGGGAATGCGGGCTGACATCCAAGGTCGCGTATCCTCTCCTCTACCGCATTGCAGACGTCGATGAGCTTTACGCCCTCCTTGATCAGCGAGATGCCGTAGTCCCTGGCCTCGGCGCCGACCTTTCCCGCTGCCCTATACTTGGACAGCACCTCGTCGAGCTCTTCCTTCTCATCCTCCTCGCTCATGATCTGTACATGGTCTCACGGCTCTTATGTATAACCGTGACTTGCCAACAGTGCTGCGCCCGGGAATGCTCACTTCCGTCTTGATACAACTCTCCAGGAACCGGCCGAGACCCGCACGCCGCTCCGAGACGTTCAGGCCCCGCGCGGGTTCGTCAGGTTGCTCCGTCAATGAAGGACGGGATCCACTTATCGTCGACGTGCAATCCAGAGAGATCGCAGAGAGATCGAGGGACTGCCAGTGATAGCCACAGGTGCGTAAGACGTTTAGGCTGGTTCAGCACCTCTGGCCTTGGAAGTAGTCTAGCGGACCAAATCCTGTGGGTTCTGGCTTGGTTTGGATGTTCTACGGTGTGTCCCTTGAGAAGTTTGTGCGTCTAGTATTGACCTTCTCGGAGGCCGTTTCCTATGATTGTTAGCTCTTGTTTCCTACTGCAGAATAGCATCCTGCTTGAACTCCAGACAAAAGATAGGGAGTCTCAGGGCGCCAGATAGAAAAAACAAGCGGATATCAGGCTCATTCCTGAGCCTCAGTTGTTTGACATCTGCATTGTGCGGCTGCAACGTCTTGTGGAGACACAAGTACAGCGGCACTGGGATGAGAGAGGGGAAAGATCTTATTCCATGAGCCACCGTCCAAGAGTCTCACGATAGCTTGATTTTCTTGGAAGAAAACAAGGGGCAGCATTTCCAATTGCATTACTGGTAGCCTGGTTAGGAAGAGAAGGGTTTGGTTATGTCTCTGGGACGGAAGATCAAGGAGATGTCCCTACGAATCTCGGGCTTCTTTTTTCCAGTATTCCAGTTTGTGCCAAATACTTGGACATACGCGGGATTCATGAGCATGCCGTTGATCTGCTACTTCTCCATCGTAGCCAAAGCCTCTCCGAGGATTCTGACATATGTATGGCGAGACATCTCACACACCCTATTTGATTTTGGTTTCCTTTTCTGGAACTGGGATGAACTGACCAGCCCGCTCCTTGCCATGGTTTGTTACTCCGTCCGGGTGTTTCTGGCGAGGGCAGTCTTCTTTGGAGGGTTGGTACTGTTCATGTATTCTCTGTACTATCTGCACAGACACGCAGATGGAATGGTTGATAGCGGTCCTTACAAGAGAGTCAGACATCCGCAGTACCTAGGCATCATAATGATGACTGGTGGCATAACGCTGTTCACACTCCCATACGATCCAGTATTCGTGCTGGGAGAGAGCTTCGGTGAAGGTCTTGATCAGGTTCTCTCCAAGCTTGGTAGTACTTCGATCCTGCTTGTTTGGCTGGGGGAGGTCGTGGCCTACATTGCCTTGGCGAAACTAGAAGAGCTGCACCTGACCTCGAGATTTGGGAATGCCTACCTGAGATACAAGGAGTCCACCCCATTTCTGGTTCCATTCCTAGGACTATTGCGGAGAACTCCTGGTTGATCCTGCGTACTCGACCGGCGGTCCACACAATGCCCGCCTAGGTTTTCGGGAACGCATTTCGAATCACAAGTGCACGACTTGATGTCGCCTTCCCCGTGCAGATAGATCATCGACCGAGGGCAAAGTTCGAACTCGTAGTCAAGACCTCCGATCGGATATCAAAGTGGGAGGTTAGATGATGGCAACCGCAGGCCCATGAACCACCTTCTCCCAGCACAGGCGTCGCACAGGTCCAGGTAGCTCAGTGGAGGTTTCGACTCGAACCGGTTCCTGCGGATCGGCTCCTCAACGTGCTGTCCAACCGGCTTATTCCAGGCGGCAGCGAGGTCGGGTGGTTGGTACGATCTCATCCTCGATCGAATTCACTGTCCTCCTCATCCCACGCTGCCACAGCTTTCTGTTCCCCACGCCCTTAATACTCTTGTCTTGAACACCGGCTTGACGAATCATCCGAGGACCCACAAGATTTTTGATCCAGCCGGCAGCGCCAACTCCATGCAGTATAGGATCAGGTCGCTTCATGAAAGCGAGCTGGAGGAGATGATCCAGCTCACTTCCACGGCCTTCGAATCCACCCCGGAGGCGTTTAGGAGGATATACGAGAATGACCCCTTCTACGACTTCTCCCTCACCAGGGTCGCCGAGCACGAGGGAAGGCTGATCAGCTACATGCGGGCCGCACCGAGAACCATATGGATAGGACCAGCCACCCTGAGAATGGGTGGCATCGCAGAGGTGTGCACTCTCCAGGAGTTCCGCAGACGCGGAATCGCGACCACCCTGCTAAAGGACATGATCCACCTCTTGATTGAGAAGGGCTTTCCCGTCTCAATGCTCTACGGAAGGGACACCTTCTACCGAAGGCCGGGCTGGGAGCTCTGCTCCATCGTCCAAAACCTGACCATACCTATGGAGGACATCCCGTACAAGGCCCTCGGAGGCGTCAGGCAAGCCGAGGAGCGAGATCTTGACAGACTTATCTCGCTCTACGAGGAGAGGTATGCAGGCCACTCATGCTGTATGGTCAGGAACCGCCTACACTTCAAGGTCAGGATCATGAATAGGTGTGACACCCTTGTCTACGGCGAGGACCAGCCGACGGCCTACATCTGCGTCAAGATGGCATCCAGGGACAAGGCCAGGGTAATCCAGATCTTGGAGGCAGGCTGGTCGGATCGCCTAGCGTTCCTGGGCCTCCTCGGATACCTCAAGGAGAGTGGAGAGGGAGACGTACTAGCCTACACCGGCTATCCAGGTGACGATATTCTCGCCGAGCTGAGCCTGCCGGGTTCCTCCCTGAGTACCAGCTGGAGCGGGATGTTCCGCGTCAACAGCGTAGAACTAACGCTTCAATCCATGAAGCCGTGCTTCGACTCCTTCCAGGGGGAGCTGTCGCTCGTAGTACACGACGACGTCGTCGATGAAAACAACGGCATCTTCACGATTTCTGGGGGGACAGGAGACGTCGCGGTCGAGACTGCCTCCCACAAGACGAGTGAGTGGATAGAGGCCGATGTTAGACAGCTCAGCCAGCTCGTACCGGGAACCGTGAGCCCAAGCCAGCTGTATCTAGCCAGAAAGATACGTGCATCATCGCCACGGGCAATACGCCTGGCAGACGAGCTGTTCCCCCAGAGATTCCCGTATCAGCCATCCCTTGACCACTTCTAGCTGCCTGGAGGATCCCAATCCGCCGGCCCACCGGTCGGCGCGAAGAATCGCGGAGAATGCGCACAGATTTGGCTCAGGCACCACGAAAGCACCTTATGGAGGCACGGAAACCTTATTATCTCGAGATGCGGATGGAGGAGAGGATATGAGGGGCATCTCGATTCTCTTCATCGTCCTGTTGTTCCTTCCGCCATCGCTATGTGCCCTGCCGCCCAAGGTCGACCCCCAGACGGGGAGGATTAGAGTCCTCTTCATAGGGGATCCATTCCTAGCACCTGGCTACCCCACTGCCGCACTGGTCGAGGATCCCAAGATCCAACTGACCAGGATAGAGGCGGAGATCGGGTACAAGAACCCGGCCCTCGGGTACGAGAGGATGCAGAGGTTTCTAAGGCTCTACCTGCCTAGGAGCGAAAAAGACCTTCTTGACCACTACGACGAGGTGATCATCACCGCGATCCGATCCTGTGACCTGAGGACCGAGTTCCAAGAGTGGGTGAAGAGGGCTGTCGAGGAGCACGGCTTCGGATTTCTCATGTCCGACGACCCGACCTCTTTCGGCGGAGCCGTAACCGTCTGGACGACGGGCCCGCCGTGGGACGACACCCCTGTGGGCTCGATCCTCCCGGTCTACCAGACAGACCACTCTGAGTGGCGGGACCACAACTTCAGGATAAAGCCAAAGATACCGAACCCGATCACAGACGGCATCCCGTGGAAGAAGATGCCACGCATATGGTCCCATAACAGGCCATCTCCAAAGGATGGCGCAACGGTCCTGGCTGTAACGACTGACGAGACGGTCGCTACCGACCCCAAGAACATGCCCGTGCTGATATACTGGGACATAGGGAATGGAAGATCCCTGGCCTTCGTGTGGGACTGGGGCGGGAACGGCGTCGTTCCGTTCTATAGATGGGAGTACTGGAAGGACGTGATAGCCCGACTCGTCTACTACCCCGTCAGGGCCACCATTCCGCCGGACCTATCCGTCACCCACACCCTTAGGATGAGGATAAGCGAGTACGCCTCTCAGAAGGGGCTGGTGCTGTCCCTCATAGACTTTGCCGACAAATTCGGAGCAAACACGAATCCGCTTAACCAGCACCTGGCCGACGCGGAGGCGCAGAGGAAGAAGGTGGACGAGCTCTGGATCAAGGAGAAGTACGACGAATGCCTCCCGGCAATGACCGAGGCGATGAACCTTCTATCCAAGGTCATGGACGAGGCTGTGCGGGCTAAGGACAAGGCGCTTCTCTGGGTCTACATGGTGGAGTGGCTGACCGTCTCCGGAACGGCTATCCTCACCGGAGTGGTGATCTGGTCACTTATGGTGAGGCGCAGGCTGTACAGAGAGGTAGAGACGACCCGCTTCGCCGGGTCCGAGTGAGTTGGCAGCCTTCCCGGCTGACCGCTTCTTCGACCTTCCCCTCGACCCCAAACTCGCTTCAAAGCAATCCGGCGGGCCTAGTCCCTGCGGGGCGGGTGGTGTTGAAGAGGGCTAGTCCTTTCCAGCCGCAGGCTGCGCCCTTCTCTTCCTCCAAGTCCTAGCCAGCTCGCTGAGCTGATCTGATGCCTTTCCCAGTTTCTCCTTGCTCACCGGTTCGACGTCGATCATCTGTATGACCCGATCGCCCCTTATCGACCTCAGCTCCTTATGGACCTGGGTGTAGAGGGCCAAAATCCCCTCCCTGTGTTTGGCATCCATCCTCTCCATCTCGGCAGAGAGCCTGGCCAGCTCGGAGGCCAGCAGCCGAAAGTCGCTTCCACTGGGAGCGTCCTTCAGGGCCTCCTCGAGAGCTTCAAGCCGGAGCTCCAGTTGTCTGAGTCGGTGCTCGATCTCCCTCACCCGGAGGGAAGTCGTATCTTCGGCAAGCTGGACGGTTGGCTCGGCTCGAGACTCGTCTCTCCTCCTACTCAGGAACCCCAAGCTAGATCACCCTAACCTTCCCAAAAGAGGCCCTATGACCCCAGACCAGCTTTGCCCCCATCCTTATAAGTTTTGCATGGGGGGCCACCGATCGCTTCGAAGCTTCGCATGTCACTTCTCTCATTTCTCGTGCGTCTTGGCGAGGATATTCGCAGAATTCGCAGGGCGTTCGACTAACCGTCCCGGACAATTTTAAGATATTCGCACAGGACAGTACTTAGCATGGTGACGCCTTCGATCCGGCGCTGGTGGTCGGCGAGGCTGCAGCGACTGTCTGCTTCGACGCCCGCCCTTATGGCCGTGCTGGCCTTGGTGCTAGCCGGGATTATGCTGGGGTGCATGGAGGAAGACACCTCCCAGACGGAGCAGAATCCACAACAGAACTCTGACGCAGGCGGAGAACCGGCAGAAGAAGGAACCTCGATTCCGCCGATGGACATCGAAATAGCCAACCTAGAGTGGGAATGGGTAAACTCGACGGAAGGACCCGAGAGGTCGGAGCTCTCGGTCTCGTGCGACGCCATCAACTACGGCGGGCCCGGATACGCAACGATTAGGGTCGTCGCCAACGCATCCGAGACCTCGCTTGTACTGGAGCAGAGGATCTACATAGATCAAAACGAGCAGCTCCACCTAGACTTCTCTGGCAAGATCGATTCCGAACCGACCAACATCTCGGTCTACGCAAGGAGGGAGAGGCTGGACATCCTCGAACCGCGAGTCGAGGACCTAGACGTAGAGGTGACGAATCTGTACTACGACGTCCTCGGCGTCGACGATACTTATGACATTGTGATCTACTGCTCTGCAATCAACTACGGCCAGCCCGGATACATCACAGTGGTTATGGACGTGAGCTGCCCAGAGGTCAACAAGACGCTCGAGGAGAGAGTCCACCTCGACACGGACGAGCAGCTTGACATGGAGTTTCGCGTCCAACTCCCATCGCTGCCACAAAACCTCTCAACCTCTCTCAAACGGCCGCAGGTTGACTAGCAAGAGGCCAACGGCTGCGCAGCCCTAGATTGGAAAGCATATTTCTACCGGAAAAACGTAGATGAGTCTTGCCGGAGGGGTTCCGGAGACTGGTCAAACGGGCGAGACTCAAGATCTCGTGGCGTAGGCGAGGGAGAAGCTTCGACCTCGGCGCACGCCTTCGTGGGTTCAAGTCCCACCCCCTCCACCACCCGACTATGTGGAAAGGATCAGCAACACGGCCGAGACGACGAAGCCCAGTAGCCACACCTTCTTGTCCCACGCGAATATCTTCTGCCCGTCGAGTATCCAGAATGGAATCAGGTTGAAGACGGCCAAGAGGGCATTCAGGTACGCCCCTATCGACAAAACCCCGTAGCGGGAACCGGTCAGAACCCAGGAGACCATGAATACGGCTGAGAGGACTATGTTGAAGGTCGGCCCCGCCATGGATATGACTCCTTCCTCCTCCCTTGACATGACTCGGCCGGTGACGGACCTTCCGAAGATCTGGACGGCGCCGAGAGCAGCGAACACCATGCCGAGGACGGACACCAAGAGGGCGAGCAAAAGCCCCATGGGCATAATTCGGTAGGAGGCCCAGAATCCGAACCGCTGGGCCGTAAACTTGTGGGCGAGTTCATGCCCTATGAACCCCACTCCGACGGTCAGAAGGGCCCATGGAAATATGTCGAGTCTTCGCCACGCGATGGAGAAGGCCAGGCTCAGGACGAGGGCCGAGATCGTTATCTCCACTAGCTCCGAGCCGTGAAACAGCGTTCTCGCCGGATATCGATACATGTGGATCTCTCTTGGCAAGCAGGGGCTTCAGAAAGACTTTTATCCCAAATGGCTGATATATGCTTCCGAGGAATCCCTTTCCCGCCCGTACCCGCTTCTGATGAGGGTATGTGTAAAGGGAGCCGCCGTTGAGGGGTGAAGGATTGACCATACGGGTTTCAAGCCTATACGACAAGGAGGTCTTCAGCAGCGCTGGAAACCACATCGGAAGGATAGAGAACGTCATGATAGAGGCTCGGGAAGGAAGGGTCTCGGCCATCCTTCTGAAGGGCAAGAAGGGCATCCCCTACGAGAGGGTGATGGCCGTAGGGGACATTGTGATCGTAGCCTCGTCCAAGAGCTCGTGACTCCCAGCCGGCTAGGCTTCGAACCGCATCGCCTGCAGGAGCCTTCTAGTGACGCTCTCCTTAACCATGGTTATGAGCAGGTTCTCATCCTGAGCTGCACTGAACACCCCTAGGGGAACTGTCGCACCGGCCGATGTGGGGTGGCCTCCCGTCGAACCGAGATCGCCGAAGGCCCTCTTGACCACGTCGGCGACGTTCATCCTCACATCCTTGGTCCTAGCGTTTATCACGATGTTCTCATTCACTATGGCGAAGACGAATGTGGTGGAGACCCCCTCCAGGCGCAGCAGATACTCGCAGGCCTGTGGAATCGCGTCCCTGTTGTTCAGCCGCCCAGCCGTCGATATCAGGACATCCCTGTAGAAGGCCTTGTTCTGGATGGCCACGGCGAGGGCGTCCGCCGTGTCGATGGAGATGCTGGGCGATTTTATCTTCTCCAGCAGCTCCTGGTCCGACAGGGGGACCAGGTAGTTCACGGCCATTATGTCTTCTGGGCTCATCCCCCTCGTGAACTCCGCGGTATCCGTCATGATTCCATACAAAAGCCCTGTTGCCAGCTTCTTGTCGGGGACGAGGCCGGCCAGCTCGAGGTACTGCGTCATTATCGCGGCGGTGGACCCGACCGATGTACGGATGTCCATGAACTCGGCGTTCAGCGTCCTCTCGTGCAGGTGATGATCTATGATTATCTGGGGAACCCTGTCAGCCGTCAGGGCACTCACGTAGCTGAGGTTCGACACGTCCACAAGGGCAACCGTCTTGTAGGTTCGGAGGACGTGTTTGGTGATCACATCGACCCTAGTCAGCTTGACGCCTAGGAGGTTGACGAGAGCCCTGTTCTCGTCACGGCCGATCTCACCGGCGTACATGACCTCCGACTCGACCCCCTCCTTCTTGGCAAGCTCGGCTAGGGCCGCGCCGCTCGAAACGGCATCTGGGTCCGGATTGTCGTGGAGGAGGATGGCGAGCCTGCCGTCAGAGGCCCTGAGGATTTGTCTCAGCTTGGTGAGCTTGTTGAGGGGGCGCATCTTCGAGAGTTCCTCTGCGAGGAAGCTCGCAGCGGCCTCCGACTCCACGTAGACCCTGTCCACCGTCATCTTCCTGAGGGCCTCAGCCTCGGAGATTCTCTCGGCGATGGCGACAACGAACTTCTCGGGGAACTCCCTCTTCACCGTCTCACATATCTCCCTGGTCTCTCTGGAGGTCTCCCCCATGACTATGACCACGTCTGCCTCGTCCTTCAGGTGGGCGCGGGTCAGGGTCGTCAGGTTCCTAGGACTGCCAACGACCACCTCAAAGCCCCTCTCCGCCAGCCTCTTGGCCGTCTCTTCGTCCTTCTGTACGACCGTGACGTCCTCCTTCAGCCCCTCCTTGAGGTAGGAACAGATTCTGCTCGTAACATCTGTGTACCCCAGAACCATGTACATCGGGATCGCCGAGTCGAGTGTGCTCTGCGGCTAGCGGTTCCAACTCATATTTTATGTTTTCCCAGCTGGTTTCCCGTCCGCCAACCGGAAACCAATAAATATCCCTTTTTCACAAGCCTAGCCGGATGGCCTTAAGCAACCAGGAACTCGAGGCCAAGATCGACGCGCTGTACGATCTGGCCAAGAGGCTACAGATGGAGAGAGATCAGCTAAACGAGAAGGCCCGTAGGCTAAGGGAGAAGAGGGACAAGCTTAACAGCGAGGTCAGGCAGCTTCTCGAGAAGGCCAACGAGTACAGGGCTGCTAGAGACAGGCTCAACTCACAGATAAAGGCGTACAAGCAGAAGCGCAGCCAGGCCACCAGAGCGGCCAAGATAACCCGCGAGAAGCTCAAGGAGCTGGGCATAGACCTCAAGAAGCTTCCAAGGATTCGTCCAGAGGAGGAGATCAAGGACGAGATACAGCGCCTTGAATGGGAGATCCAGACCCGCGTCCTAACCATACCGAAGGAAAGGAAGCTCGTCGAGAAGGTCGAGAAGCTGCGCAAGGAGATGGAGCACTCCAGGGAGATCAGGGAGAAGCTGAGGCAGATGGGGGACAAGAGGCTCGAGGCCGATGCCTTCCGGATAAGCTCCTCCAAGATGCACTCAAAGATCCTAGCCCTCTCGAAGGAGTCCCAGCAGAACCACCAGAAGATGCTTCAGTTCCTCGACGAGGCCAGGCCGAAGAGGAAGCAGGCTGACGAGTACCACCAGCAGATGATGGAGGTCATCAAGGAGGCCGACAAGAAGCACAACGAGCTGATGGAGGTAAGAAAACAGATCGCCAAGCTCGTTGAGAAGGAGAAGGGACTGGAGAGGAAGAGGGAGGAGAGACGCTCTCTAGCCACGGAGAAGAAGCTGAGAAAGAGGGCCGAGGCGGCACTCGAGAAGCTCAAGGCCGGCGAGAAGGTCGAGCTCGACGAACTCATGCTGATGAAGGAGTTCAACCTCATGTAGGAGGCCGTCGCCATCCCTACCTCAGTCCCAGAAGCGCCTGGTCCTCGCGTAGAGCTTCTCCTGGGAGAAGACGTCCCTGAGGAGGTCTTCCTCGCTCTCGTGCATCTTCTGGAGTATGCGGGCTGCCGTCTGGGGGCCTATCCCCCTCGCCGCCATGGTCATTATCGCCCTTCTCCCATACTCGGAGACCAGCTCGGCTGAGAGCCTAGCCCTATCTATCAGCTCTTTCTGGGAGGGGGTGACCCGGCCCCCCTCTCTCTGCCTCGTCAGGGCATCCTGGGTCTGGGTGTCGCCAGGGCGAAGCGAGGCCAGGAATCTAGACCCGCAGCTTGGGCACTGGGGATGTTCATCCAGCTCCTCCACCCTCGCCTTCCAAGAGTTCAGACAGTTCATACAGAGAATCCTGACCCTCTTGGCCATCAGCCTCCGCTTCAATATGGCCATTATCTCCATCAGCGGGGTCTCAGGGGCGATGATGTCCGAGAAGCCCTCGCTGCCGAGGGCACTTGAGGCTATGGGCGACACCTTCGGCGTCTGCACCACCTCGACCCTGATCCTTCCACTCTTTATCCCGCCGAGGATCTCCCTAGTCCTGTCCACATCCAGCTTCTCGAGCATGATCTCCCTCAGCGTCTCGTCGAACAGAGGCGTCTCTTCGAAGGCCATGGCCAGCCTGTCAAGGCTTATCGACTGGTAGTCCACGTCTCTCCGCATCGCGCCGAATCTCTTGGCGACGTGGACAAGCCTCCACTTGAAGAGCGACGTCCTCTTCATCACTATCTTCAGGATTGGAAGGATGTGGTCCGTGTCCAGATCGGTTATGGTCTGGATTATCAGCTCGGGACGTGCCTTCCCATCAGGAAAGGTGAAGACAATCCTGTAGGGGTCTACCTTGACCCCAACCGCGGCTCCGAACCTGGCGGTGAGAAGGGATGCAAGCACCCTGGATATCGTCTCGTTGACCTTGGTGCCGAAGCATCCGTGAAAGATGACCTTGTCGCCGAAGGCCTCGAGAACCACGTTCGTGTCGGTGGGGAGGCTGCTCCTCTTCACGTGGGACTTGATGTACCGCCTGACCAGCGAAAGCTCGACCCTCCCGATTCGATAGGTCCTCATGATGCTCTCCTCGTCGATCTCACCGGCCAGGATGGCCCTGAGCCTGCCGACCTCCTGGGCGACCTCGAACGGTACGGGGATAAGCTCCCCTATCCAGCCGGGTATTGCGCCCCTCGGATCGGCCGCGGGAGAGACGATGACCTTGTTTTCGTCTATGTCGAGGATCGTCCAGGCCTCGCCCTTGGTTATGAAGTTCGCCCCCCTCTCGGCCCTTGTCGCGACGAACTCCTCGTCGAGGGTGCCGATAGTCTGGTTCGTGACGATGTTCACTATCCTGTACTTCTTGACATCCGGAATGGTGCTGAGGTTGTCGAAGTAGAACTGCCAGGCCGCCCTCCTCCGCCGGAGCCTCGTCCCGTCTACCCACAGCATTCCCTCGTCCTCGAGCTGGCGGAAAACCCTTACCAGATTCTCTGCCGACAGGCTGCGGTAGG
>CAYWSC010000007.1:0-16330 GCA_964460695.1 Hadarchaeota archaeon (SeqCode) | reverse complement strand
CGGCAATCCTCGTCCTTACGAGTTCACCGAAGACATTGCACCTCCAGACGTCCGTCTCAGCGGCCCTTGTCGTCACCACGTCGCTTATTCCGTCGCCGTCGAGATCGCACACCGATACGGCAGTGCGGTCTGGAAGTATGTCTGGGTCGGACTCCCTCCAACTCCAAAACAGGCCGCGGTCTTGGGCGTACTTTAGCAGTCCAAGTCCCCTGCTCTCCTCGACGGGTAGCGTGCAGGTTGCCCTGTACACAACGTCAGAGCTGTTCTTTGCATGGACGTTCACGTACCACGGCAGGGAGACTAGGCCTGTGGTCACGACTTCGTCGATGCCATCGCCGTCAACATCTGCAGCGTCGATATCCCAAGACGCGCATGTAGGCCCATATCCGCCGATTTTCCCAACCTCAAGGCAGCCCCGTCCGTTTCCCTCCTCGAACTTCCACACGCTAAGCTGAGGGTCGCCCTCGCTGGACAGTATGATTTCGTCGGCGCCGTCTCCATCAATGTCGCCACAGGCCACGTCAAGAATCGTACTCGTCAGGTTGGCAGAAACCCAGATGGGGGAGAACTCTAGTCCGCCCAGGTTTCTGAAGATGAAGAATCCCACCCTGTATCTGTCGAATCTCTCCGGCTCAGCTTGGCCCATCTCGATCCAGTAGAACCTGTCCCACCCAATGGCGCATACTATGTCTGGCAGGCCGTCGGCATCAACATCGGCCAGATCCCAATTATCGGCAACAGGCAGATCGAGGCGTTTAAGGACCCTCCATTCATTGTCATGGCCACCCAACACGAAGTAGGCTGGGTAGTCATGTGGACGGTAAGACCCCTCAACGTACTCTCCGAAGCCATGGCTGGCAACCACTATTTCCCTGCGTCCATCTCCATCTAGGTCAGCGGACCTAACGCGCGGGGATATCCTGCAAGAGCTGTTGATAGCTAGACTACTGTTCCAGAGAGGCAGGTACCTACCAGACCTGTTTCCGTACAATACCAGGGGATGGAGCCACTTTTCATTCCCCGAGGACTCATCGCGCTGCAAGATGTCCAGAACGACATAGAGGAGGGGACCATTCGAGGCGCCAACGTCGATCAGGCCAGCGCCTTTGAAGCCGGGAGAGGAGAAGAGGTCGGATACCTTTTGAATAGGGATCCAGATTTTCTGGGTAAACGTCAAATTCCCCGATCGGAATCCGTACAGCGTAACGCTAGAGTTAATCGAGCCTCCCCGGCTGAACGCCACCATGTCCGAAACGGCTAGGAGCGAGTCAAGACCGAAGCACGCTCTGCTATAAGCACAGCACAGGAGCAAGATTACCTGTACAAGGAAAAGGGCAGAAACGATGCGGCGCATGTCTACCTGCGAGGTTGACATAAGATAAAAAGCTTTCGATCAACGCGGGGCCAATCTTTCCCCTCCTGGGCCGAAACGTCCGAAAGTTTTATAAATATGTCAACACCAAAATTTGCCGGTGCCTCTCAATCCACTCACAGAGACCCAGTCGCGCTTATGGCAGTTGAGGGACAGGGGCCTTAACCTTTCCCAAATAGCTCGAATGCTCGGCGTCTCGAGGCAGGCCGTAAGCAAGGTGTTGATCCAGGCAGACAAGGTGGTGAGGAGGACTCTGGTGGAAGTTGCACAGAGCTACAAGATCACTGTCTACAGGGTGGATCACGATAGGGGGCTTCTCTCAGGCTTCAGCAAGGCCCTCAACTCGCCAGTCTTGATAACGTACTCGCCCCAAAACGGGGTCAACGTGTGGTATCGGAACAACGGGAGCTGCGCCGACTGCGATATGCAACAAGAGTGCAGGGAGAAGATCCTGTCAGAGGCTCGTCGCCTCGGCATCCCAGAGGACAGCCTAGCAGGCGAGGGGGGCGACGTCCGAAGCCAGCCGCCCGCGAAGCTAGCTGAGAGGTTATTCGAAATCGTATTTCCGAGGAGAAGTGGGCGGTGAACGAGAAGATCTGGTGCCGCAGAATCGATCCGGCCATCAGAAGAGCCAGGTTGGTGAACATCCTGCGGGCCATGACCCTGGCCTGTGCGGCCTCGCTCCCTGTCCTGATTCTACTCCTTTCGGTCAGTGTGAACCCCGGCCCCCTGTCGGTTAGAGATGCCAAGAGCGCCATTCAAGCGATAAGGTGGCCCCTGCTTTTGTCCGTGATAGCCTACTGCGGCGGAATGGGACTTGCCGTCGCTTGGACCCAGAGAAGGATCAGGCCGCCCGACAGGACCCACGTCGGGCCACCGAGCATGGTAACTGTCATCAAGCTACTTGAGCTGCGGGAGCGACAGCTGGGCAAGACGATGGGGAGGGAGTATGCGTCGCTCGGCCGTGTAGATAGGATCAGTAGGCCGTGATATCGGCCTTCATGAGTTCCCTGAGAACCACCGTTGCATAGCAGGCCTTCAGGAGCCTGAAGGAGATATTCAGGCTGACACCGCCCTTCGACTTCTCCGGATTTCCAACGCGGAGCTCGTATACAGGGCACATTACCCGCCTATATCCTCCCTGGGGCGAGATGTCGGGCAGTTGCCTGATATAGAACGAAGAAGGTGTAAGTCCCTCGCTTTCAAGGAGATCCTTCGCCTCCGGTGGGATGGGACCAGTTCCCGACCTGAATCCAAGCACCGGATACATGATGATGGCCTCCCCCTTTTCCCACATCTCCCTAGCCCGATCTGTATCTACGTCGAGTCCCACCTGGACTAGCCCGCCCTTCGCCTCCATCACATCTCCGCTTCTGGGAGACGGGAGGCCTTGGGAAGCTATTCGATTTGACAGGAGGACGTTGAAGAGGTAGGCCTGGTAGGCCCGGACGAAGAGGCTGAGAAGGTTCCTCGGAAGTTTTCGAAGCGCGCCGACGAAGTCCCTTGGGTTCGACGCAAGGTGGGAGAGCAGCGTCCTCTCGTAGACCAGTTTCTTGGGGAATTCCTGGAGAGCCTTTTTGAAGTCGCCAGTTCTGGCCAGATGTCGCCTGGCCTTTGACGCCTGCCCGTCCTCGCCGACGAAGCGTGTGCATAGGTACTGGTGGACCGCCTGCTCGAAGTCTCCCTTGATGATTGCCCTTCCCACCATGTGGGTGTTGGACCTTACCACGCCGAACCTCTGGTGGCCGAAGAAGTTGGGAACTCCACCGAACTCGGCGACCTGCGACTCCCACTCAGAGAGCGTTTCGCCGACCTCTTCTGAGCCCAGCTTCACATCCGTCACCCTAATCTTGAATGAGTTTCCCCAGTGGTCGCCCAGGCGCAGAGGCCTTGCTGCCCTGTACGGGGTCAGAACCTTCAGCCGCCTCGAGCAGAACACGAGCTGCTCTGGATCGACGCCGAAAACGGATACAAGCTGGGCGGTGACGGCCCTGGCATCCTTGCTGCCGCAGTAGGAAAATCGTCTATGCGACACGCCGAGGCGCTTGGAGAGAAGCCTTATGGCCTGGTATATGTCAAGACCCCTCTTCTCCAAGACAAACCAGCAGAACTTGCCGGTCGCATCCTCCCCAGGTCTGCGATCCAGACCTTTTCCCACCCTGGTGACGGAGCCATCCCACAGTACCTCCTCCACCACGAAGTCCTCAAACCTGCTTCTGAGTCGGCCGCCTATGCCCCTTGTCGTGGTCAGGTATGCCCTCAGGCCCACCATATTCTCGCTTGAAACGAGTACTGACAAGAGATCACTTCAACAGGGGAAGGTTGCCGGTTACCTTGTCCACCCTAGTTCCTTCGTCTGGGCCTATGCCCAGGGCCGTTACAGTGCCTGGGGGAATCTCCGTCAGACCCCTATCGCGGACCAGAAAGGTTTCTATTCCTAACGAGCGGGCCCTCTTATCCAGCTCGAGAAGCCTTTCCAACGATCCGACGGCAAGCGCTATCTTCCTTCCGCCTTCCTCCTGCCAGGAACGCCAAACATGGGGTCTGGATTGCCTTACCTTCTCAGACGCGCCGAGAGATGCATGACACGCCTGCACAGCGAGCTTCCCAGTGCTCATTCCGAGATCCGTTCGGAGCACGATGGCCTGCTTCCACTTCCAGCAGCCTGGATCCATTGCCGGGACTACCTCCGCCTCTTCAACAGGCCTATCCCAGCGAACGCCGCCGTTATTGCGCACAGCGATAGCACGATCTGGCCAGGCGAGAAGCCCCCTGGGGTGAGGTTGAGGACAAGGCCGTCCAGAACGACGACGCAGATGCTCAAACCCAGGCTTAGGGCAGCCCTCTCGATGGCGTCCAGTTCCGCGGTATCAAAGAAGGCATAGACGATCGCGAAGCCAGGGGCGAAGAACATTAGCAGTAGGCCGAAGACGATGCGCGAGACGGAGGGAAGGAGGAGGAAGCCCAAGACGGCGAATATCGATAATATAGCAAAGGAGAACCTGTAGTCCATGTGCTGCAGGTTGGTCATTTGCCGCTGCTTCCCACATAGCTATTTAAGGGTTTTTCCTGGCCAATTTCCACGATGGAGTCGTCGCCCAGCGATGTGGTAGTTGCAGGAGGAGGGCCAGCCGGAGCTTCCGTTGCGCTGAGATTGTCATCAAGGGGGATTCGGGTCCAAGTCCTAGAGGAGCACGCCGCCTTCGGATCTCCCTCCCACTGCGCCGGTGTCGTTGGCACCCGCCTGCTGGACGACCCCATCGTCGGGAGGCTGGCTCGCCGGCACGTGTTGATCGAGCTGAGCGGGGCTGTTTTCATCTCGCCGTCAGGAAAGCGCCTCGTCTTGGAGGCGAAGAGGCCCGCTGCTGTCGCCCTGGATAGACCATCATTTGACAAGTCGCTGGCCGAGGCGGCGGGATCGGAGGGAGCTATCCTCAGCCCCAGATCCAGGGTAATCCGCACTCAGGGTGGGCGAATCGAAGCGAGGGTCCAGGGAGAGAGACGAGTCCTCCGGGCCGACGTTTTGGTAGGTGCGACTGGCAGCCGCTTCACAATTTCCAGAATCATGGGGCAGAGGAAGCAAGGCGTCGTTCCAGGGGTCCAGGCTAGACTCTCCGGCGTTAGCGTGGATCCCAACATGGTGATCGTCTACTTGGGAAAATCGATCTCCGACGAGTTCTTCGGCTACGTCGTTCCGCTGGGCTCCGGCGAGGCTGTCGCCGGCGTCTGCTCGTCGGCCCTGGCCTACTCACGGCTGCAGCACCTCTTGAAACTCCTCAGAGGGTACGCGGGAGAATTCAAGATCGTCGGGTTTGAGGCTGGATCCGTCGTCTATGGATATCGGTCCAAAACGGCCTGGAGGGACAAGATTCTCCTTGGAGATGAAGCGCTTCAGACTAAGCCCCTCACGGGCGGCGGCGTCTACTATCTAACCGTCTCCTCGCGGATTGCCTGTGAATGTATCTCGAGGTATCTTGACGGAGAAGCGGCTCTGGAGTCATATGACGCCCTCTGGAAGAGAGAGATTGGAAGGGAGATCCGTTTCGGCCTGCGGATGAAGCGGTTTCTTGCTGGGCTTAGCGATGAGACTCTAGACGCCCTGTTTGAGGTCGGCAGGGACTTGATGCCCTCTCTGAGAGAGGCCGACTTCGACAGGCACAGCTCAGTAGCCCCCATAATCCTGAGATTCTTCCCGAGACTGGTCTCGACTATAGGATTTTCGGAGTCGATGCAGCTGGGAAGACTCCTGCTTTCCCCGGACTAGCAGCGGGATCCGAACGACTTTTAACTCTTCAAGTGCAGTACCCGCTGGGAATGAAGTTCATAAAAGATCCGGTCCACGGCGACATTCCCATAGACGACGAGGATCTGCCCATCCTCGACTCGCCGGCCGTCCAAAGGCTTAGGCGAGTCAAGCAGATAGGGCTCGGGGACCTAGCCTATCCAGGCGCTAATCACACGAGGTTTGAGCACTCCATCGGGACGATGTACCTCGCCAAGGTTTTGGCGAAGAGGCTGGATCTGGATCACGAAACGGCAAGACTCCTGAGGGTGGCGTCCCTGCTACACGACGTTGGTCACGGCCCGCTGTCCCACACCTCCGAGAAGTTTGCCATCGCCAACTTCCAGATTGACCACACCGAGATGACTCGTAGAGAGATAACCGGCGGCTCCACCGCGGCCATCCTTGAGTCATGTGGCCTCGATCCTAAGGAGGTCTCCAAGATCAGCTGCGAGGGCAAGAATGACCTCGGGCTTCTTCTCCACTCGCAGATAGGTATAGACCGCATGGACTACCTTGTCAGGGATGCCCACTACACCGGCGTCGCCTACGGCGTGATAGACCACCAGAGGATAATCTCCACCATGGCCCTCGTAGATGGGAGTCTGGCCGTAGCGGAGAAGGGGATGCAGGCCGTGGAGTCGCTCCTCGTAGCCAGATTCCTGATGTACCCGACGGTCTACCTGCACCACGTCAGTAGGATTGCCGACTCCATGATGCTCAGGGCCCTTGAGGGTCTTTCTCAGGAGGGATACTCCGTCGAACAGATCATGCGGATGGACGACATCTCGCTTTTCAATGCCTTGAGATCCGCGGGGGGCATCCCGGGGACGACTGCGGAGAGGCTTATGAATAGAGACCTCTTCAAAAGAGCGGTCTACCTTGGGACGGGGCAGGTTGCGGACCTAGACGAGCTTATCAAGATCTCCCAAGATCGGGAGAAAATGAGGGAGATGGAGGACGAGATCGCCGAGGCAGCTGGGCTGGAGAGCGGGGATGTCCTAGTCGACATACAGGGCATGCCTCCGCTAGGAGAGGGGGAGACCATGATACTGGTGCGGGGTCGCCTTGAGCCTCTGAGGGCTAGATCAGCCCTCGTCGGGTCCCTTGAGGAGGCAAGGTGGGCCTACTGGAGACTCGGCGTCTACTGCGACAGAGTGAATGTGGACAAGGTCAGAAGGGTGTGTGAGGAATATGGGTGGTCAGGAGTGGAGAGATAGAGTCGTCCTCGCGATTACTGGGGCATCTGGAGTAGTATACGGGTACGAGCTCCTGCGGTCCCTCGTCTCGGCGGGAAAGAAGGTGTCGTTGATAACCTCGGAGAACGGCTCCAAACTGATTTCTCTAGAGCTGGGTCTGGATCTGTCCCACCTCGAATCCATCGCCGACAGAACCTACAGGAACGACGAGATGGACTCGGATCTAGCGTCGGGGTCCACCCGGTTTCAAGCCATGGTGATAGCTCCCTGCTCGATGCGGACATTGGGGTGCATAGCCTCTGGGATCTCGGAAAACCTGATCTGCAGGGTGGCGGAGGTCTGCCTGAAGGAGCGCCGCCGCCTCATCGTCGTTCCGAGAGAGACGCCGCTCAGCCTGATCCACATAGAGAATATGAGAAGACTGGCCCTTTCCGGTGGAATCGTGCTCCCGGCAATGCCCGCCTTCTACTACAAGCCGAAGACGGTCGACGAGATTGTGAGATACGTGGTTGGCAAGGTTCTGGACCAACTGGGGATAGACCACGAGCTCTTCCCTAGGTGGAAGGGTACCCGGCACAGATAGGGCAGTTCGGGTTGCGGGAGATACGGATCTCGTCGAAGGACTGATCCTCACCGTCAAAGATGAGCATCCTGCCCTCCAGGAGGCTTCCGATGCCCGTTAGCAGCTTAACCACCTCAAGCGCCTGGATCGACGCGACGACTGCTGGAACCATTCCACACACCGGGACGGTGGGTTCCTCCTTCGCGGAGGGGTACAGGCACCTAAGGCAGGGAGTCCGACCTGGGATTATGGTCGTCACACGTCCCTCGAGGCCATAGACGCTTCCGTGGAAGAATGGGATCCCCCTCCTCACCGACTCCTCGTTTACCAGAAACCTGGTCTTGAAGTTGTCCAGTCCGTCGACAATCGCGTCTACCCGTCCGAGGGTGGAGAAGGTGGTCTTGTCTATCTCCACCTGCAGCGGTATTACGTCTATCGAGCTGTTCAGCCTAGCGATCTTTTCCGCTGCACACTCGGCTTTCGGCCGGCCGAGGTCCTCTTCCGAGTACAGCGGCTGCCGATTCAGATTTGAGAGCTCAACGACATCTCTATCGATGAGGATCAGCGTCCCGACTCCCGCCTCGGCCAGCATAAGTGAGCTGAAGCCCCCTAGGCCCCCTATGCCGGCGATCACAACCCTAGCCGACGAGAGCCTCCGCTGGCCCTCAGGGCCCCAGCCAGCTATCCGCATCTGCCTTTCGTACCTGTCCCAACTCGAACTCATCACGTCGTCTCCCATTCCCCTCGCATGGGTGTTGACCGCATGATCGATGATGGAAAATAGTTAAAAGTGTGCCGGGGAAGCGTGGGCAGTCAGTCTAACCCGTGACTTTTTCCGAAAACCCCTTGGAAGGGGCATCCTATGAAGGCACCGATCTGTGAGGTCTGTTTGAAGAGCGGGATACTCTGCCCTGGCTGTCAGCAGAGGCTTGACAAGGGCGAGGTCAGCGAGCTTGACGTCAAGATATCTAGGGCCCTGTACAAGGCCTCTCTGCGCACCAAGGAGATCAGGAACATAACTTTTGAGAGGTCCATGGTGGTGGATGGACTCGCCATACTGATAGTGGGAAAGGACGACGTCCCGGTACTGATGGCTAAGGGCGGGAAGGTCCTCAAGTCGATATCCAATCAGATCAAGATGAAGGTCAGGGTGCTTGGCAATCTCAGCGACCCTCGCACAGTTGCAAACGACATCATTCGGCCGGCCAGGCTCCTCGGCGTGAACACCGTCTTCGCCGTGGACGGGAGCACGAAGTACAAGATCCGCATAGCGAAGGAGGACCAGGAGAAGCTTCCCATAAAGATCGAGGATGTACAGTCGCTAGTCAATCAGCTAACTGGGCAGGAAGTCTCGGTCGTCTTCGAGTAGGATTGGGTTCTTGCGGAGTTGATGGGTTGGGTCAGCCGAGTTCGGAGAGGGTTTACTCCTCGCACCTCCCCGCGAAGGTCGGAACGCGGGTTCTGATGTACGGCTGGCTGTACCGGAAGAGGGACCTAGGCGGCATACGCTTCGCCCTAGTCAGGGACAGGGACGGCGTCTTCCAGGTAACCGCGGCAAAAGCGTCCTGCGACCCGAAGGTATTCGAATCCATGGACAGCATTCCCCTAGAATCCGTCGTGGCGGTCACCGGCACCGTCAAAAAGATGCCGCAGGCTCCGGGAGGAGTGGAGATCGTTCCAGAGAAGCTGGAGATCATATCCAAATCCGAGTCGCCCCTGCCCCTCGATGTCACCGAGAAGGTGAAGGCAGACCTAGACACCAGGCTGGACAACAGGGTCATCGATCTGAGGAGGCTGGGGACTCGGGCCATATTCAAGCTGAGAGCCCAGGTTCTAAGATATGTCAGAGAGTTCTTCGTCTCAGAGGGATACACGGAGATAAACACCCCCAAGATAATCGCCTCTGCATCCGAGGGCGGGACGGAGCTATTCCCAATAGCGTACTTCGAGAAGGAGGCCTTTCTAGCCCAGAGCCCCCAGCTCTACAAGGAGCAGCTCGTCCCGGTCTTCGAGAAGGTGTGGGAGATAACACCGATCTTCCGGGCCGAGTTGCACAACACCACGAGACATCTGAACGAATCGATGTCCATAGACATAGAGCAGGCCTTTGCATCCTGTGAGGACGTGATGCAGGTCGCCGAACGGCTCTTGAAGACCGTGATAGACAGGGTTCTTCAGAACGATTCCGACCTGCTGAAGGCCATAGGGGTGAGCCTGAAGCCCATCTCCCTGCCCCTGCCCAGGATAACTTACCGCGAGGCTATAGAGATTGCCAACCAGGCAGGCTGCTCCATTGAGTGGGGAGAGGACATCGGGACTGTCGCGGCCAAGAAGATAGGCTCCAAGATGGGGGGTCCGTACTTCATAGTCGACTGGCCCGACGAACTCAAGCCGTTCTACATCCATCCGAAGGGAGACGGGCTGGCAGACGGGTTCGACCTGATGTGGAGGCACATAGAGCTTGCCTCCGGCGGGAGGCGGGTCCACGAGAAGGAGCTGCTGTCCAAGAGGCTTGAGGCAAGAGGCCTGAACCCGGACGACTTCAGCTACCACCTCAAGGCCTTCAGATTTGGAATGCCTCCCCACGCAGGCTGGGCGATCGGCGTGGAGAGGCTTATGATGGTGCTCACAAAGAGGAGCAACATCAGAGAGGTATGCCTCTTCCCCAGGGATCGTCTCAGACTCGTACCCTGAAGGCTTGCCGATGCGGTTCATTGCAGACGCGATGTTGGGCCGCCTGTCAAGATGGCTTCGTCTTCTCGGATACGATACCGCCTCTGAGCCCACGGAGGACACGGCCATACTCAAGGCCGCCATCGCCGAGGAGAGGACCCTCTTGACGAGGGACAAGAGGCTGTACGAATATGCCAAGAGGCTGGGCGTCGACACGCTCTTCATCGGGCAGCCGAAGCTAGAGGACCAGCTAGTCGAACTCTCAAGGAAGGTGGGTTGGAGAACCCTTGAAATCGACCCTTCTAGGTCAAGGTGCCCCAGGTGCAATGGGAAGCTGTCGGAACTCTCGCGAAGCCAGGTTTCATCCGACGTTCCTGAGAAGGTCTTGAGCTACCACTCCAGGTTCTGGAAGTGCGATACATGCGGGAAGATCTACTGGATGGGACGCCACTGGCTAAACATCAGGAAAAAGATTAATGGCGCCAACCGTGCCCTGTCAGAAGGGGAACGGTAGCAATGGAGTTTGAGGATGAGGAGGGAGAATTCCTAGTCCGCACGGCGAGAAGCGCCGTCGAGGAGTATGTCAAGTACAGAAACAGGATCGAGCCGCCCGGAGAAACCCCGGACAAGATGAGGCAAAAGGCCGGCGTATTCGTCACCCTCAACACCTACCCGGACGGCATGTTGCGGGGATGCATAGGGCATCCTTATCCAGACTCTCCCCTCATCGATGCGCTCATAGACTCAGCCATCTCTGCCTGCTCTCGGGACCCTAGGTTCCCGCCGGTAGGGAGGGAAGAGCTAGACCGGATTTCGGTTGAGGTAACGGTCCTAACCCCTCCCGAACAGATCAAGGTCAAAAAGCCCTCCGAGTACGCCGACAAGATAGAGCTCGGGAAGCACGGGCTGATCGTCAAGAAGGGCTGGTACCAAGGCCTGTTGCTACCGCAGGTGGCCACCGAGTATGGCTGGGACGCAGAGGAGTTTCTCTCCCAGACCTGCCACAAGGCAGGCCTACCGCTGATGGCCTGGCTCGATGAGGACACCCAGGTGCTGAGGTTCGAGGGAATTGTCTTCTCGGAGGAGAAGCCGAAGGGGAGAGTCGTGAGGAAGAAGTAGAGTTGCCCGAGCTTACCGAGATATTCAAGGGTGTCTACCTCATCCAGGAAGATGGAGACAGGAGGCTGGCGACACGAAACGCCTACACAGGATTCCAGCTCACCGGAGAAAAAGTGGTAAAGGTCGGAGGTGAGCAGTTTAGGCTCTGGTCCCCGTACCGAAGCAAGCTGGCCGCAGCCATCCTCAAGGGGATGTCTGAGTTTCCACTAAGAGCTGGTGACAGGGTCCTCTACCTCGGAGCAGCATCGGGCACGACGGCCTCCTACATCTCGGATATCGTTGGTCCAGAGGGCGTGGTCTTCTGCATCGAGTTCGCTCCCCGCCCGCTAAAAGAGCTTCTCAGAGTCTCACAGGTTAGGACGAACCTAGTTCCCATCCTTGCGGACGCCCGCCACCCCTCTGAATACTCCCACCTCGTGACGGAGGTGAACATGGTGTACCAGGACGTTGCGCAGCCCAACCAGGCGGAGATATTCTGCTCAAACGCCTCGTCCTATCTCGCCGAAGGGGGGTGGGGCCTACTCATGGTGAAGTCGCGCAGCGTGGACGTCTCCAAGCCGCCCGAAGTCGTGTATGACAGGGAGAGAAAACTGCTCACCGAGAGAGGCTTCAGCGTGGTGGAGACACTCGATCTTGAGCCGTACGACAGGGATCACACCGCCATGCGTATAGCCACGTGAGCCGGACGCCAGGAGGAAGCAATTGGTCTCGTTGAGATCGTTCAGGATTCAGGTGAGGAAGGGGAGGGCATACCCCACCTACCTCACACCCTCTTCAGAGGCAGAGTTTCAAAGGGCGGTCGACTACTATGAAGAGAGGATCGGGAGGCCGGCGTCAGCCTTCGACGAAGAGGAGGTGAAGAGCTGCTTCTCCGATTCAAAGATCATCGAGGCCTGCATGGCGGTTCTCTCGCGCTACTACTCCTTCAAGACACCGACCCTTGAAGATCTCTTGGGACCGCACTTCGAGAGGCTCAAGAAGCAGGGGATATCCAGTTGTGTCGAGCTGAGGCTGAGGTTCTTCGAGTACCTATCCACAGAGCACGACGGCTTCATGGACTCTGCATCCCGCAGGGAGATCCTAGAGAGGTTCGCCTCGACCATTGGGCTGTCTGCAGAGATGTTGGAGGATGCACTATGGATTGACGAAGAGGAGAACAAGACCCTCTGCCGGCAGGTCGACCAAAGGCCAAAAGACCTCTTCGCCGTCTTCAACCTTGAGATGCTCTCCACGATCATGAGCAACTGCTTCTGGGTAGAGCTGGGGCCCTTGCAGGACGGGAGCCTGGTCAAGTTCGCCTTCAGAAATGCCAAGTTCTACGGCCTTCTCTTCGAGACCCACAGCGCGGATGACGGCATCTCATTCAAGGTCTTCGGCCCCCTCGAGATATTCCACAGGCCCAACAGGTACGGCTACCGCATCATGCTCCTCGTCTACCGCCTTTGGCAGCTCAACAGGAAGCGGGGCTTCGACTGCAACGTCAAGGTGTCGTTCAGAAAGTCGAAGCGGCGGGTGGAGCTGGAAGCTGAGCTCTCCGACCTACCACAGATCGCCTGGCCCAACGTGGGCGAGCTGAGACTCGAACAGTTCGACAGCAAGGTGGAGGCCAAGATATACAGCACCTTCAACGTCGTGGATCTAGGCGGCTGGCGGGTCGAGAGGGAGCCTAGGCCCATCGTCCTGGGAAAGACCGTCTTCATCCCCGACTTCTCCCTCTCCAGGGGGAGAGACGAGGTCCTCGTCGAAGTCATCGGCTTCTGGCTCCCAGAGTACAAGGAGAAGAAGAAGAAAAAGCTCAGGGAGATGGAGAGAGCCGGACTTAGGAACCTCCTTCTTCTCGTCGACCGGAAGATAGAGGACGAGTTCAGATCGATGACGGACTACCCGATCTTCTCCTACTCTAGGGTTGGCGCCTCTTACAGAATCCCCTACTCCAAGATCCTCTCGTATCTAGACAAGGTCTATCCGCGCGGTGAACGAGAGACACGAGAAGCCGTCGCGCCCAGGACGCCTAAGTACGTTACCCTAGATAACGCGAAATACAAGGTCTTCTGGTAGGATCCCTTCAGCTGTAGGAGATGGCGAGCACCCTGATCTGGTCCGCTGTATCCTCTGCCGAGTCGGCCACTTCTTCGAGGGACTCTATGAGCCGGTTTATGCTGAAGAAGTTGGGAAGACTAGTCTGGATCGAGTTTCCAGCCTTGGTGATGATGGTGATCAGCTCCCTCCTGTTCCTATCCACCCTGTCCTCGAAGTCAGATACGTTGTTCCCGTACTCCACCACCAGGTCGAGGTTATAGGTCAGCTCGCGTATGGCCCTCGACAGCTCCCTCACAGTTAGGTAGGAATTCTCAGCCATCTCTTTGAGCAGGGACCTTGACTTCTCGTCTAGGCATCCCACGTCCACGATGCTCGTCTCGAAGGCGCATTCCTCGGCATACCTGCCTATCTGCTCAAGGTTGAACAGAATCCTCAGCATGTCCTCCCTGAACTTGGGCCTTATGTCGCCCACCGAGAGCTTCTTCATCAGGTCTCGGGCGATAACGTCGGCCTTCCTCTCGCTGGAAAACACCTTCTCAGAGGTCTGCTCGATCTCCTCGGGCTGACCGTTGCACAGCGCTTCTATGTTTTGTTTGACGCCCTCAACGCATTGACAGATGTGCTCTATGTGCCGGGTGAAGCTTTCCACCGCCTCTTGGCCCTGCTTGACCTTGAGGAGGGGGTAGAACCGCTCAGTTCCCATCTGGTGACCTCTTCGAGATACCCGAAGATGCGGTATATAAATTTGAGGTGAGCTCCGACCCGGAGCCTACAGACTACCGTGGAATACCCTTCTGCAGGAATAGGCATAGAACAGGGGGCGGATCACGCCACACTATACTGTGCGGGTCACCCTCCAGGTTGCCGTCTGGTTTCCAATGGACTTTCCACTGGAGTCGAACACTGCGACCCTGATGGTGAAGCTGTACTCGTTGCCTCCCTTGAAGTCACCCTCGTATATCTCAGGCATGTACTGGAAGGAGAACTCCTTCGTCTCGCCCGCGGGTAAATCCGTGGTGAAGCTGTACACCCAGGTTAGGCCCTTCTTCTCCAGCTTCAGGGGCTTCCCGCGGACGGTTCCCTTGAAGTGGATTCTCTCAGGAACGGTTATAGTGACCGACATGTTGTTGAGATCCGTGTCGACCTCGCTGTTGATCCGGATCCTAAGTCCGTTTGGTGCGGTCACGTTGGGATTGATCTGATCGCGGCCATAGATGTCTACCGTCACAGACTCCTCGGGGAATATGCATCCAGACAATGCGGTGACCACGCCGAGAATCAAGAGGAAGGCAAATATGCGACTCCTACCACCCATACGAGCTCCTCCGAGTGGTAGCCCGCCCCGGCCGAAATCTTATAAATGTCTCGTGCCGCAGGCCCTATCGGGCCGCAGCACTGGGCTGGACGTCCAGCGAGAACTCCGGGATGAATTTCTTTATCTTCTCAAGGAGCCCCTTCTTCTTCTCTCCAGTAAGCGCGTGTTCCAGAACCTGGTCTATGGTTCTGACGGGGATGATCTCTATCTTCTTCAGCTTGCCCTTCTCAAGGGCGACGTCGCCGAGGTTCGCTGCCGGTATTATCACCTTCTTTATTCCGGCATCTATCGCCGCCTCTATCTTCGGACAGACACCTCCGACCGGCATGACTTCTCCCCTCACCGAGAGGGAGCCGGTCATGGCCACGGTCTGGTCGACCGGGATGCCCTCTATCGCCGATATGACGGCCGTCGCCACCGATATGGATGCGCTGTCACCTTCTACGCCTGTGTACGCCTGGAGGAACTGGATGTGCAGGTCATACTCGCTTAGATCGGTGTCGGTGTACTTCTTCACTATGGCAGTGACGTTCTGCACAGCCTCCTTGGCGATCTTACCAAGCTTTCCGGTAGCGATTATGCTGCCGCCCTGCTTGCTCAGAGACTTCGTCGCCTCTGCCGCTATTGCCGTTATGATCCCGCTGTTCCCTATGACGGCCAGGCCGTTGACCTGTCCGATCTTCGCTCCCTTCGTCCTTACAACCTCGTAGTCCTTCTTGTTCTCGATGTACCTGTCCGCTATCTGCTGCTCCAGAGTCCTAGACAGCCTCCTGGCCATTCTGACATGCTTGGCATCCGTCTCCTTGGCACCCTCCTTGAGGGCGATATCGCCAGCTGCCCGAATCAGGCCGCCGAGATCACGGAGCATCAAGGTGTAGTGACCCTTCCTGCTGGCCCTCCGCTTGGCCTCCAAGATAATCTCGTTGATTGCCCTCCGATTGAAGTGGGGAATCTTCTTGTCGTTAGCGACCTCCTGGGCTATGAATCTTATCAGCTTGTTTGTGTTCTCCTTGGTGATCTTCATCGAGTCCCTCATGTAGACCTCGTAGCCGTAGCCCCGGATCCTCGACCTCAGGGCCGGGTGCATCTGCCTTATGGTGTGGACGTTTCCCGCCGCTACGAGGACGTAGTCGCATGGAACAGGCTCGGTCCTAACCATGGCCCCGCTGCTAAGCTCGCTCTGCCCAGTTATCTGGAACTTCTTCTCCTGCATTGAGGTGAGAAGCTCCTGCTGGCTCTTCGGGTCTAGAGTGCCAACCTCGTCTATGAACAGGACACCCTTGTGGGCCTTGTGAATCATTCCACATTCGACCCTCTCGTGGGGAGGTGTGCCGAGGCCGCCGCTCTGAAACGGGTCGTGTCGCACGTCTCCCAGCAGGGCGCCTGCATGAGCGCCCGTAGCATCGACGAACGGGGCCTTATCCTTTCCCTCGTTGCTTATGAGAAGCTTCGGGACGAGGGTCTCCTTCCTCCTTATGCTCTGGGCCAGAATCAGAATGAGGACGGCAGCGATTATCCCCCCGATCAGGGCGCCCTCTATGATCGAGACGGCGACGATCATCACGATAACAATCATGACTATGGTGTTCTTGAGCTCGGCGTCCTTCCTCGCCTTCTCCTTGTAGCTCTCAACAAGTCGCTTTCCCTCGCCGGCTGGGAAGACTCTGACTTTGGGGTTGTTCTCGTCGTCTGGGTTGGGAAAGATGACCACGTCCTCCAGCTCCTCGGTAGGGAGCAGCTCAGCCATGGCACGGCCAAGCATAGATTT